>NZ_JBBPCO010000012.1 GCF_038070005.1 Thermithiobacillus plumbiphilus
ATGCCGAGCATCACGTCGGCCTTGGCCTCTTCCTGGGCCACCTTGATCTTGCGATCAATGGTGAAGCTTCTGGTGAACTCGCGCTCACTGATGATGTGCCGAAAGCCAAAGCCGCAGCAGTCATACCAGGTGGAGTAGTCGATCAGTTGCGCGCCCAGCGCCTGGGCCATGGAGCTGCCGACCGCGGTGCGGTTGCCACCGAGGATGTTGGGGTCATAGATGGCATCTTCGTGCACCATCTTGTAGTAGTGGCAGGCGGCGTGCATGGTGACGCGGATGTGGGAGACGTCGATGGTCTGCAGCTCGCTGGCTATGCGGTTGCGCATGACGTGCAGCCACTCGGAGTAGTGCACCACTTCCTCGGGGATGACGATCTTGCCGTCCACCAGGCGCCCGAGCTTGCCGAGGATCTTGGTGACCTTCTCGCGCAGTTCGGCGGATTCCACCAGATACTTGCGGATTTCCTTGTAGTTGCCGAAGCTCGTGCCGCAGTGCACCAGGGGATAGTAGTGACCGAGCTCATGGCCGTGCTGCTTGCCGGAGACATAGGCCTGGTGGAAGTTTCTGAGGAACACGGCGGCCAGGCTCTCGACGTTGCCGATGCCGGAACCGTGATAGTTCCAGGCGGTGCAGGAGGTCTGGTCGGTCTCGTCGAGATAATCCAGACCCAGATTGTTCATGAACCACAAAAGGCTGGTGGGGTAGCCCGGGATGTTGCCGCACTGGCCACAGCTCTTGTGGTGCCAGAGGTTGTTGGTGGGAATGCGCTTCTCCCAGCCAAACAGGGTGTTGACCACCTGCGGCTGGTGCTGGTCGCTGATGCGGTGGACGATGATCTCGCCTTCCTTCTCCAGTTCCCACATGTGCTCGCGCACGTCATCCATGCGCTCGCCCAGATCCACTGTGCGCCGGTCCACGTGCTTGCGCACCCAGGCCGTCGCCGCTTCGGCTTCCTGCGCATTCAGATTCGTGGCCTGGAAAAACGCCCCGTGACCCGCCAAGCCCTGGTCGGCTGCCTGCGTGCCCTTGATCTTGTCATTGCTGCTCATTCGTTGACTCCTTTATGCCAGTCTTCAGGAAATCCGGATCGGATCAATCTTCTTCCTGACTTTCCAGCCAATCTTCGTAATCTTCGCGCTTCTCGTCGATGAAGTCCTCGATTACGTCGTAGAGATTCTCGTCCATGGTTTCCAGGGACTTCAGCACACCCGTCATTTCCCAGATGGTGTACATTTCCACGGAAGTCTTCAGCGAGACTTCCCAGGCGGTGTCGGTGGTCTGCAGCGTGCGCACCGGGATGGCTTTGCGCAGGGTCTTCAGGTCGCCTTCCACCTTCTGGATGTTCGGGCCCCAGTCAGGAAAGTGGTCCGGCTGGATCATGTCGGGAGAGAGCTGATTGCCGGTGGTGATCAGCTTCAGCATCACGCGGCCGAAGGGTCGCAACACATCCTTGGCGGACTGCATGCCATGGCGAATGGAAACCTCGCGCATGATCATCACCAGACCACCAGGGCTGTTCTTGAAGGGGCAACGCGCGGCACAGGTCATGCACTGGGCGCAGGCCCAGATCTTTTCCTGCATCGCGTCATAAATCTGCTCCACGTTTTCAGTCCACAGCAACTGAACGATTTCACGCGGGCTATAATCGTAGAACTGGGCTGAGGGACAGGTAGCGGTACAGATACCACAGTTGAGACAGCCATTCAGCTCGTGGTCATAACGAAAATCCTGGCGGATCTCGTCAAAGATTTCTTTCATTTCGGCATATGTCGCCATCTCGTACTCCTCGGCTTTCTACTCAAGCGCAAACGGGGAGCCTGTCCGGCCCCCCGCTCACCTCAAATGTAAAGACAGATATCGGACTCACCTGCGAATTCGAAGAACATCGCGGCTCCACCGAATTCGACATTTTCAATGAACTCGCGCTTGTCGAACTCGAAAAGATCGACTGTCATCTGGCAGGCGATCATCCTTACATCAGCTTCAATGCACAATTCCCGGAGGTCTTCGAGGCTGGCAACGCCTTTGGCCTTCATCTTGTTCTTCATCATCATCGTGGCCATGGCTTCCATGCCTGGAAGCATCTGGACGAGATTCGGCATGGGAATCGGCATCGGCATGGCGGGGTTGCCCAGCGGGCTGACCCGGAGGTGGCTCAGATCCTTGCGCAGGATTTGAAGCCCGTAAAATGTGAAGAATATTTCAGTCTGGTAACCCAGCGCCGCAGCCGTCGAAGCCAGGATCAGAGGCGGATAGGCCCAATCCAGTGTGCCCTTGGTTGCAATGATTGCCAGCTTTTTCTCGTCCATCTTGATCTCCTTATAGGGGGCAGGCCTGCACCTGTCCCCGCCATACCGTGGCTTTAGGCCTTCTGAATGAAGAAGGTGTATTCGCCGCCGGCTTCACTATGCTCCAAGAGGGGATTCTTGGTCTGCTTGGAGAAGGCCTCAAAGTCCTTGACGGCACCTGGATCGGTTGCCACGATTTTGAGCACCTGCCCTGCGCTCAGCTCACCCAGGGCCTTCTTCGTGCGAAGAATGGGCAGCGGGCAATTCAGGCCACGGGCATCCAACAGCTTATCTTCTTGTACCATTCTGCATACTCCATGATTTGGTGGGTAGATAGGTCATGAAAATGTAACACGGACCATTGGCAAGACAATCTAAAAATTTTGATTTGCTGATAAGCCAGACTTATTCTCGCCAGCAATCAACCCTGCGCGACCGGATAGCCACTGCGTGACCAGGCCGTGATGCCACCCCGCAGGCTGACTGGCTCCGGATAGCCCTGGTTTGCCAGAAAGGCTGCGGCCTGCGCCGAGCGCCCACCACTCATGCAGTAGAACACCACCGGCTTATCCTTGCTCAGCTCGCCCGTCTTCAAGGGTAAAACCGTAAGCGGCAACGCCGTGGCTCCAGGAATCATCCCCCTTGCCATTTCTGCAGGCGTACGCACATCGACCAGCTGAATTTCCTTGCCTTCATCAAGCCAGGTCTTGAGCTGACTCGCGTCTATTTCCCTGAATCCGTACATGAGCGCTCCTAGCCGTTCTCAAGCCTTCGCACCCTGCCTTCCCTGGCAGGAAATAAATAAGTAATCATAGCGCCATTCGCTAATATTCTCAAGCCGTTCATCCACCCAGTCGCATCATGTAAACGCGGGCCGACCGGCTCTGATCCTCATTGAAGAAATGTCGTTCCGGTTTTTCGAACCAGACCCGTTCCCGGATCATCGAGGCGATGGCGGCGTCATCGGGGTCCTGCCGCAGCAAGGGCAGGAGATCAAGACCGGCCTCCTGGCCTAGGCAGAAGACAAGCCGGCCCGCTGCGGTCAGGCGCACGCGGTTGCAGGTACTGCAGAAATTTTCGCTGATCGGGCTGATGAAACCAACGCGGATGTCCGAGCCTTCCAGACGGTGCGCCCTGGCCGGCCCCTGATCGCCTGGCGACTGAACCGGCTCAAGACGCCAATGCCGCTCCAGACGCTGTTTCGCTGCGGCAACGGAGACGTAGTCGCTCGCCAGGATGGCGGTACCTGCCATCCCCAGCGGCATGGTTTCGATGAACTGGATGTCGAACCGGTGCTGCCTTGCGTACTCCACGAGGTCCGGCAGCTCGTCCAGACTGTCCTGGCCTTGCAGCACCACGTTCAGCTTGATGGAGGGGATTCCCGCCTGACGCGCCGCATCCAAGCCCGCCAGAACCCGCCCCAGTTTCCCGCCTCGCGTGATGCGGTTGAAGCGGTCTGCCTCCAGACTATCCAGGCTAACGTTGATCCTGGCAACCCCGGCCTCGGCCAGGGCGCCGGCAAGCCGATCGAGCAGATAACCATTCGTGCTCAGGCTCACCTTGGGGATGCCAGCACGCTTTGCACACCTCACCCGGTCGAGAAGACCCGGATGGATGAGTGGCTCCCCTCCCGTGAGACGCACGTGCTGCACGCCGAGCCTGGCAAAGATCTGCAGGAGCCGGTCATATTCCGCGGCTTTCAGGTGGTCTTCCCGATCGAAATAGGGTGTTCCCTCGGCCGGACTGCAGTAAACACAGCGGAAGTTGCAATGTTCGGTGATGGAAATGCGGACGTAGTTGATGCGCCGTCCGAAGCGGTCCGACAGAAAGGGGGTATGCATGCCCCCGCCAGAGTGAGTGCCACCCTCGCATGACATGGATGCTGATATGGCCAATGAAGCAAACTCCTTTTCAAGGGAAGGCCAGGCCGTTTCCAGCCTGACCCCGGCCCCGGTCCCATAGCGCTCATGGCCTTAGGGAAGAGGGCTCGGAGTAGGTTGTCTAGATTACATGACTATAATTTGGATCAGATTTCCCTGATATAGTTCAGCACTGCTGGCGTCCATGGTAGAGGTTTACCACGTGCTGGGCTTCGGTCCAGAACAGCCAGCGTTCGACGTAGATCCCCAGGAAGGCAGAGAGCACCGCGATGGCACCCAGCATGGCATTGCCCGTATAGAGGGCACTGACCAGCAACCAGCCTGGCACGGCAAATCCGAGCACGAAGACCACGACTTTCAGGATGCCGGCTGTCTGCGGTGCAACGACATGGCCGAACTCTTCGGTCAGGAAGGTTCCAGCCGTATGCCCCTGATCCAGCAGACGCACCTTGGCCCGGGTAAAGCCGATTGCCGTATTGATGGTTGGACCGCCTGGCTGGGCAATCCAGTAGTAATAGATCGCCTTGACGATGGCGGCAGCGACGGTCAGTGCCACCGCCATGGTGACCAGGGCACCCGCACCCGCGCCGGTGTAGAGTCGCACCGCTGCCAGCGTCGTGGCGCCCAGGGCAAAGCCCATGAAAAGGAAGGCGGTGGGAATGAGCGGCGTGTTCCACTGGCGGATGGTGCGCAGGCAGGCGTAGATCATGCCCTGCGAGAACACGGTCGCCAGACTGAGCAGCAGGGCGCCGACGCCCCCGATGAGCGCCACCGGATTCAGCGCATCCTGCCACAGCCAGATCGCGCCCAGATACAGCAGTGCGAAAGGATAGAAGGCAACGGCGAACACGCCTTCGCGCGCCAGCCAGGAAGTGCGCCAGCGGCTAAATGCCCGCCAGGCGTTCTTCGGGTTGGCCAGGTGAAAGGTGGAGGAGATCATGCCGATGGTCACGAAGACCAGTGCCAGCACGCCAGCCACCAGGGTTTCCATGACCGACAGGCCGCCATCCAGGCGCAGCCAGTTGGCCAGGATGGTCAGGCTCATGAGGCCGAAGCCAGCCCCGGAAAACAGTGTCAGAAAGATGGTCGAAATCGATGCGTGCATGTGCTAGCCCTTTTAACGCTGAACGGCCCGGTTGGCCCAGTCCTTGATCTTGCTCTTGAGGCTGGGGGCCTTGTTGTCCACGACGATGCTCGGCCGGTTGCGCGGCGGCAGGTAGTGGTTGGTCGGCCGGTAGTTCAGTTCCGGCATCAGGGCATAACCACCACGGTTGCGAACGGCCTTGCTGACCGTGCTGTTGGGATCATCGAGATCGCCAAACATGCGGGCATGCGCCGGACAGGTCAGCACACAGGCCGGTTGCCGTTCTTCTTCAGGAATCTGCATGTCGTAGATGCGGTCGATACAGAGCGTGCATTTCTTCATGGTGCCCGATACCCGGTCGAGTTCGCGCGCGCCATAAGGACAGGCCCATGAGCAGTAGTTGCAGCCCATGCACTTGCTCTGATCCACCAGCACCACTCCGTCCTCAGGGCGCTTGTGCGAAGCACCCGTCGGGCAGACCGTCACGCACTCCGCGTTCTCGCAGTGCATGCAGGACATCGGGAAGTTGATGGTCTTGTTGTTCGGGTAGTCACCCACTTCATAGTGACGGATGCGGTTGAACCACACGCCGCTCGGCTTCGCCCCATAGGGGTCGTAGTCGGTCAGCGGGGCCGTGGTGCCGGAGGTGTTCCACTCCTTGCAGGCCACGGCACAGGCGTGGCAACCCACGCAAACGTCCAGATCAATTACCAAACCAAGTCTCATGATTGCCTCTCTACACCCGTCATCAGGATTTCAGGTTGACGGGTTTGTGCGTGTGATAACGGAGCACATCGACCGGGTCTTCCTGGCCCGGTACGCGCTTGACCGTCTCGAAGGTGGGCCAGACGCCCTCTTCTCCGGGCGCTGCCGGATAGACCTTGACGCGCAGGTCGTACCAGGCAGCCTGCCCGGTGACCGGGTCGGAATTGGTCAGGCGGCGCTCGCCCTGCTTTGCCGGCAGCAGTTCGGAAATCAGGTGGTTCATCAGGAAGCCACGGGTCGCTTCCGGCGCCGTATCCTTCAGGCCCCAGGCACCCGACTGCTTGCCAATGGCGTTCCAGGTCCAGACGGTATTCTCCTGCACGCCTTCCATCAGCTTGACCTGCACCCGGATCTTGCCGTTGTGCGACTCGACCCAGACCCAGGCCTGGTCCTGAATGCCCATGCGCTCGCCCTGCTCCCGATTCATGTACAGGAAGTTCTGGGCAACGATCTGGCGCAACCAGGCATTCTGGGCATCCCAGGAGTGATACATCATCATCGGACGCTGGTTGATGGCGTGGAAGGGATACTCCTCCTCGTCAACGCGCTGCTCCTCAAGCGGCTTGTAGAAATCCGGCAGCGGGTCGAAGTACTTGACCAGACGTTCGCGATCCGCCGGATCCGTGGGCTTCGGGCCATCGTAGAGCCCCTGGCCGGCCAGGCGGAACTTCTGCAGGGTCTCGGAGTAGAGCTCGAACACGATGGGATCACTTGAGCCATTGAACCCGACCTTCTTGGCCCACTCGAGATAATCGCGGTTGGCGAACTTGTAGTAGTGCATCGATTTCGGCAGGTGATACTGGAAGAACCCGCCGTTCTCGATGTACTTCTCCCACTGAAGCGGATTGGGCTCGCCCACCATGTGGCTCTCGCCGTCCTTGCCGCGCCAGCCAGCCAGGAAGCCGATGCCGGGCGACTTCTGGTAGTTGATGATGAAATCCTTGTAGCCGGCAAACTTGGGCGTGCCGTCTTCCTTGGTGAAGGCCGGGAACTTCAACCTTCCGGCGATATCAATCATGACCTCCTGCCAGGGCCGGACATTGCGGTCGGGCTTAATCAGCTCGTGGCGGATGGAGTCCGCCGGGGCATCCGGCTCGGAAATTGGCCGGTCCAGCAGCGAGATCGCATCGTAGCGCTCCAGATAGGTGGTATCCGGCAGCACCAGATCCGCGAAGCTGACGATCTCCGACTGGAAGGCATCGACCACGACCAGGAAGGGAATCTTGTATTCACCGTCCTCGCCCTTGCTCCTGAGCATGTCCATGACGTTCTTGGTGTTCATGGTGGAGTTCCACGACATGTTCGCCATGAAGAAGATCAGGGTGTCGATGGCATACGGATCCGCGTTCACCGCGTTGGTGACCACCATGTGCATGAGGCCGTGATTGGCCAGCGGCGCTTCCCAGGAATAGGCCTTGTCGATGCGCAGCGGGTTGCCCTGGGCGTCGATGACCAGATCCTCGGGCGCGGTCGGGAAGCCCAGCGGCGGCGACTTGAGCGGCGTATTGGGCGCCATGTCCCTGGCCGGCTTGACGGGTGGCGGCACATGCTTGGGGTAAGGCGCCTTGGAGCGGAACCCGCCCGGCACGTCGATGGTGCCCAGCAGCACCTGCAGCAGGTGAATGGCACGCGCGGCCTGGAAGCCGTTGCTATGCGCCGAGATGCCGCGCATGGCGTGCATGCTCACCGGACGACCGATGAACTTGGTCTGCTTGCGACCAGCCCAGTCGGTCCACTCACAATCGATCTCGATGGTTTCCTTGAAGGCGACATGCGCCATTTCCAGGGCCAGGCGCTCGATGGTCTCGGCGGACAGACCGCAGACCTTGGCGGCATTCTCGGGCGCATACTGCTCGTCGAGATATTTCTCGGCCAGCAGGGTCATGACGGTCTTGACCGGGCGCCCGTCGGGCGCGGTGTATTCGCCAAAGAGCGCGGGCGTGATGTCGGCCTGCATGCCGTTGATGATGGCCTGCTTCTCCATGTCGAAGGCCTGCGGCTTGCCGTCGGCGTCACGCAGCATGAGGCCATGCCCGGGCTTGCCGGGGGTGTCGACCACCAGGAAGGGCGCGTTGCTGTAGCGCACCATGAACTCCCAGTCGAAGAGCTCGCGGGACAGCAGCACGTGCACCATGGACAGCGCCAGCATGCCGTCAGTGCCGGGCCGGATCGGTACCCACTCGTCGGCAATGGCGGAGTAGCCGGTGCGCACCGGGTTGATGGACACGAACTTGGCGCCGTTGCGCTTGACCTTCTCCAGACCGATCTTGATCGGATTGGAGTTGTGATCCTCGGCAACGCCCCAGAGCATGAAATACTTGGTCAGGTCCCAGTCAGGATCGCCGAATTCCCAGAAGGCATGCCCAAGCATGTACAGCCCGGCCGAAGCCATGTTCACGGAACAGAAACCGCCATGGGCCGACCAGTTGATCGTGCCGTACTGCTGCGCCCAGAGACCGGTCAGGGCCTGCATCTGGTCGCGACCGGTGAAGAAGGCGAGCTTCTTGGGATCCGTTGCGCGGATCTTGGCCAGGCGATCGGTCAGCAGGTTGATCGCCTCGTCCCAGGATATCTCGACGAATTCGCTGCTGCCGCGCTCGCTGCCCGGCTTGCGCAGCAAGGGGTTGCGCAGCTTGGCCGGCGAATACTGCTTCATGATGCCCGCAGAACCCTTGGCGCAGAGTACTCCCCGGTTGATGGGATGATCCCGGTTGCCCTGAATGAAGCGGACCTTGTTGTCCTCCAGAGTTACCTTGATGCCACAGCGGCAGGCACACATGTAACAGGTGGTATACTTGATCTGCTGTTTGCTATGATCTTCGAACTTCAATCCGGATGGCATGGAAACCTCGGTAACCTTTGGAAAAACCTAGACTTATTCTGGCGGCTGCAAGCCAATAAAACAATTTAATTTTTTTGATTTTGTGATAAGCCCACCTTATTTGAAATGACGGGCTCCGGTAGCATACCTTTATACTTGCACCAGTCCAGCATTCAGGAGAGCGATTCGTGGAACAGAAAGATTTCAATGAGCATACCCGGGTGACGGTCACCTGGCGTGACGAAGACGGCAAGCTGCGTCCAGGCAACTTCTATGTCTACAAGCTGTTCAAGGACAGCATGATCGTGCGCGCCCGCGACAAGGAGGGCCTGCTGCGCAAGCTGCCCTATGCCGATGTCCTGAAGATCGTGAAGACGGAGCGTGTGGACCCCGAGTTCCGGTTCACCCTGCCCAATGCCATTCTCGACGAGAAGATCTGGAAGAGCCGCACCACCATGTTTCACGCCAGTTCCGCACCCAATCTCGGCAAGGCCTGAAACGAACCGGGGGATGCTATTCGGCATTCCCCGCATCCGCCCGCCACAACCCCGTCTTCCCACCCTGCTTCTCCAGCAGCCGTATATCCCGCATGACCATGCCCCGGTCGATGGCCTTGCACATGTCATAGATGGTCAGGAGCGCCACGCTGACGGCTGTCAGGGCCTCCATTTCCACCCCGGTGCGCCCCCTGGTCCGCGTGGTCACCTGGCAACGCACGGCAGCCGGCTGGTCCTGGTCCGAGAACTCGACATCAACACCGGTCAAGCCCAGCAGATGACAGAGCGGGATCAGTTCGTGGGTACGCTTGGCGGCCTGGATGGCGGCGATCCGCGCCACCCCCAGCACGTCCCCCTTGCCCATCTGGCCGGCGCGGATGCGCGCCAGGGTGTCCGGATGCATCTCGATCAGGCCTTGCGCGGTGGCGGTACGCTGCGTTTCGGCCTTTTCTCCGACTTCGACCATGCGAGCCTGTCCCTCGCTGCCAAAATGCGTCAACCCTTCCAGTTCGTCGTCATTCATGTCTAATATCTCCACAAGGCCGAAGGACCGCTCTGATCACTGTCCCGCGCACCCCGACCGCTTACCTGAAGGATACAGCCTCATGCGCACCATCCTGCTTGCACTGACCTTGAGTACCACACTGTTGGCAACGCCAGTGCATGCCTCCAATGATCTGCAACTGCCAGACCTCGGTGGCTCGACGGGGGCACTTAGCCTATCCGAAGAAAAGGCGCTCGGAAAGGAGTTCATGCAGGAGGCGCGTAGCGGGCTGGACATCATGCATGATGATCAGATCAATGATTACCTGCACAGCATGGGTTACCGCCTGCTCGAGCATATGAACCCGCCGTTCACGCATTACCGGTTCATACTCGTGAAAGACCCGAACATCAACGCCTTTGCTGCGCCCGGCGGCTATATCGTCATCAACAGCGGCCTGGTGCTGGCGGCCGATAATGCCAGCGAACTGGCCAGTGTCGTTGCGCATGAACTTTCGCACATCAATCAGCGGCATATCTCCCGCGCCATCGATGAAAGTCAACGCATGCAGTGGCCCATGCTGGCGGCGATGCTCGCAGGCATCCTGCTGTCCGCGGCCGGTGGAGGCCAGGCCGGGCAGGCGGCGATGACGGCCTCCACTGCCTATGGGATACAGAACCAGTTGCAGTTCAGCCGGGATTTCGAGCGCGAGGCCGACCGGATCGGGATACAGGCCCTGGCCAGCGCGGGCTATGATCCGGAAGGCATGCCGGCCTTCTTCGAAAAGCTGCAGAACTGGAGCAGACTGCAGGGCGGCAACCCGATGGAGTTTCTGAGCACGCATCCCCTGACCCTGGACCGTATTGCCGACACCCGCAACCGGGCGGAACAGTTGTCCGGAAAACGGCCCGATCCTGAACAGGATCACGACTTTGACCGATTCAAGACCCGGGTGCGCGCGTTCTCGATGACACCCAATGAAGCCGTTTCATTTTTCAGGATACAGGCCAGTAGCCAGGACAGTTATCAAAAGGAGCTCGGGAGCTATGGTCTGGGTCTGGCGCTGGCTCAAAAGGGCCAGTACAAAGAAGCAATAGCCCGGCTGGAACAGTTGAACGGGCAGCATCCATCGGTATTCGCATATCAGGCGGCCCTGGCAGAGATCCTTCTTGACAGCGGCAAATATGCATCGGCCCTGAAGTCCTATCGTCAGCTCCAGAGAGCCCACCCGGATTCGACACTGGCACGGGCGGGCCTGGCACAGGCCTTGCTTGAGACTGACGAGGAACAGGCAGCGGTCGGCATGGCAAGGCAGCTTGCGGGCGAACACCCGCAAAATGCGCTCTACCAGCAGTTGCTGGCCCGGGCACTGGATAAGGCCGGGAACAAGTCCGAGGCCCATCGCGCCCTGGCTGAATATTATTTTCTGACTGGCGCACTGCCTTCCGCCATCCAGCAACTGGAGATTGCGCGTTCGATCTCCGGAAACGACACGAAGGCGCGAGCGGCCATCGATGCGCGCATGGTGGAAATGAAGCGTTCCGGCAATCCCCAGGGGAAAGACAAAACTTGACATGGGCAAAGGGCATGCAACGGCGCGAAAATCGAACACTGATGGTGCTGATTTCAGCAATGCTGCTGATCATGGCCGAAATGCTGCTGTCGCAGGCCAGTCTGGCCGCAAGCGGGTCCATCCGCCTGCTCATCCCGCCACTCGACAGCCCTACCCAGGTGTATGCCCGCTTCAAGCCGCTCGCGGATTATCTCTCGCGGAAAAGCGGCCAGCCAGTGCAACTGGTGCTGAGCCGCAATCTGGAGGACTTCAGCAGCAAGGTCAGCGAGCCGGTGCCACAACTGGCCTATTTCTGTCCCTTGAACTACGTGACCGTCACGCAGAAAAGCACCTACACGCCAGTGGCTGGCATCACCGAACCATCCAGCAGAAATCGCAGTGTCATCCTGGTTCGCCACGACAGCCCCATTCATCGCGTTGCGGACCTCAAGGGGCGCAGCTTGGCATTGGGCAATGTGGCCTGTGCCGCATCATTCCTGATCCCACGCGCCATGCTGCAGCGGGAGGGCATCACGCTTGACGATTTTCTCGAAACCCGCAAGACCGGGTCAGACCAGGCTGCCCTGATGGCCGTTGCGGCCAGACTGTATGATGTGACCGCCAGCAGCGAGAGCACGGCCCAGCCGTTCATCAGCAAGGGAATTCTCCGGGCAGTACTCTATTCACAGGATTCCCCCCCTGATCTGATTGCGGCAAACGCCCTGGTCCCGGCGGGCCTGCAACAGAAGATCAGGCGCGCCCTGCTGGGAGCGCAGACGCCGACCGGGCAGCTTGCCGGATACAATCGCCCGCGCATCGGTGCCTTCGACTTCGTAGCCGCGGACGACAGCCAGTATGACGTGATACGTGAAATGAAACGGCGTTTCGGAGACGATCCCCTCTAAGCCGGCACCCGTTGCTCCAACTTCTAAATATTCCGGCGTCGGACTACAATGTAATTTTCACTGCACGCGCCACAACAGGTGCGCCCATGCCCCGATTTGCATTTCATCACTTGAACCTTCGCACCAAAAGCGCCATTTACGTCCTTTTGCTGGTCGTGGTCATCTTCGCGACCATTTCCGCGGTACTTTATACCTCGGTTCACCGGGAAATGCTCAACCAGCTTGGGGATGACAACATGCGCATGACCCGCACCTTCGCTGCCAGCGCGGCGAATGCCGTGCTGCTCAAGGATCTGAGCGATCTGACCGATCAGGTGGAGCAGCTCCGCAAAAATCCTTCCGTACGCGCCGCGGAAATCGTGGATACCCGGGGAATCATCGTTGCCAGCACGGATATATCCCGGCTCGGCTTGATTCATCCGGAAGCGAGCGCCATCCTGCGGGCATACCAGCGCACGCGCAATCCTGTGGTGCTGGAAACCGACCGGCCCTGCTGTCCGGTGCGCGGCAACCTGCACACACCCATCATGGTCAGGTCCGACGTGCTCGGGCTAGCCTTTCTGCACCTCGACGATGCCCAACTGACTTCAGTGGTATCGCACCGTCTGGATACCACGGTACAGCGTCTCGTGCTGCTGGGTGCGCTCGCCACCCTGCTTGGCCTGATCGGGGCCTTTGTGGTGAGCGGCTTTGTGACCCGCCCGATACTGCGGCTTGCCGAGGAGGTCGAGGGCATGAAGACGAGGCTGAAATTACTGCCGGACGGCGAGAACCCGGAACCGAACCGGCATGGCGATGAAATCGTGCGCCTGGAAGCGGGCTTCCATCAGCTGGAACGCCAATTGAACCAGTATCTGCAGCAACTCGATCAGCTCAACAAAAAACAGCAGGCGGTACAATGCCTGGCCACCATCGGCGAGATGTCGGCGCAGGTCGCGCACGAGATCCGCAATGCGCTTTCCTCACTGCGCGGCGCGGCGCGCTACCTGGCCCGCTATGGGCATCTTGGCGACAAGCAGGAATTCGTCGGCATCATCGAGGAAGAGGTTCAGCGACTCTACAAGATGACCGAGGGCTTCCTGGACTTCGGTCGCCCCTATAAACTGAACCCGGAGCCGGTGAGTGTCTGCGATCTCATCCGCCGCAGTGTGCAACGGCACACCTGCGAAATCGAGCAAAAACAGCTCAAGGTGGGCTATCATTGTCCTGAAGGTTATACCCTGAACCTCGATAGCAGTCTGATCGAACAGGCCCTGAGCAACCTGCTTCTCAATGCAATCGATGCCCTGCACAATGGCGGGCGCATCGAGATCAGTGCCATTCCCGAAGGTAATGAGGGCGTTGCATTGAGTGTGCGGGACAACGGGCCCGGCATCGACCCGGCCCGGGCCCAGGAAATCTTCAAGCCATACATCACCACCAAGGCCAAGGGCAACGGACTAGGCCTGGCGGTCGTCGCCAAGGTGGCCATGGTGCACGATGGCCTGGTGGAATTGAAACCCAATACGGAAGGCGCGCATTTCGTGATGCATCTCCATTCCGTCAAACCAGCAGGAAATCAGTACCATGCGGCAGCAAATTCTAATCGTGGAGGATGAACGCAATCTGCGTCGCGTACTGGCGGCCGTGCTTCAGGCCGAGGGCTTCGACACCCTGGAAGCCGAGGATGCGCAGGCGGGACTGTCCCTGATCGAGCAGCAGCATCCTGCCCTGGTCCTGAGCGATCAGCGCCTGCCCGGCATGAGCGGCATGGAAATGCTGGGAGAGATAAAGAAACGCTGGCCGGAATTGCCGGTCGTGATTGCCACGGCCTACGGTGAGATCCAGCATGCAGTGGAAGCAATCAAGGCCGGTGCCGAGCACTATCTCACCAAGCCGGTTGATGAAGGAGAATTGCTGGCCATCCTTCGCCAGATCCTGAGCCGCAGGGGCCAGCCCCTTCCCGTGCTTCGCAGCAGCCAGAACTACGGCATCATCGGGGAAAGCCCGGCCATCCAGGAACTCCTGGGAACCATCGAGCTGGTCGCCCCTGCCCCCTCGAATATACTCATCACGGGAGAATCCGGCACCGGCAAGGAACTGGTGGCACGCGCCATTCACCAGGCCAGCCCACGCGCGGAACAACCCTTCGTGGCGGTGAACTGCGCCGCCATTCCCCTGGAACTGGTGGAAAGCGAGCTGTTTGGCTTCGAGAAGGCGGCCTTTACCGGGGCCACCCGCAGCCAGATCGGCAAGCTCGAAGCGGCCGGACAGGGCACACTGTTTCTCGACGAGATCGGCGACATGCCATTGGCAATGCAGGTAAAACTACTGCGCGCGCTGCAGGAACGCGAGCTGACCCGGCTTGGCAGCCACCAGCGCATTCCCTTCCGCGCCCGGCTGGTTGCCGCAACCAATGTGGAACTCATGCGGGCCATCGAGGAGAATCGCTTCCGGGAGGATCTCTTTTACCGCCTGAACGTCATTCCGGTACATCTGCCGGCCTTGCGGGAGCGGCGCAGTGACATCCCCCTGCTGGCCAGCCACTTCGTAACACAGGTGTGCGAGGCGGTAGGTCGGGCTCCGATGAAAGTCATGCCTTCAGCCATGGAGGCGCTCGCGGCCTATGACTGGCCAGGCAATATCCGTGAACTGGAAAACATGATCGAGCGCACGGTGGTCCTGACCCGGGGTGGCGAAATCGATCTGCACAATCTTCCTGAGCACATTCGCCGCCGCCGCGAAGCCACCCCGCAACTCGAGGTGGCGCCCAGTGACCTGCCAGGCATGGAGCGTCAGGCCGTCGTGCGGGCCCTGGAGCAAACCCAGGGCAACCAGAGCCGGGCGGCGCAGATTCTGGGGATCAGCCGCAAGCAATTACGGACCAAGATGAAGAACTTCAACCTTTTCACCGAGCGCGAGCGGGACGATCCGCTGGACGACGCGGATTAGACCAAAAGCTGTCCCATTTGGGACAGCTTTTCTTTGATCCACTCCCATTTCCACGCCAAATCCGGCTCTTTCCCCATCCTTAACGGCATCCGCAACCCGGAAAAATATCGTCTACACTCAAAAAGTCCGTCCAGAACCAATTTATCTGGCTCTGGCACGCGAAATGCATAATCCGATTTAGTCCACAGCCTACGCTGGTAGCAGATAGGACTGGATGACCACCGATTGAGGAGAGCTTAATGAAACAATCTCTGCAACGACTGCTTGGGACCTGTGTAACAGCAGGCGTATTGGGAATGGCGGTTGCGGGTCAGGTGGCCATCGCCGCCGAGCATCAGAAGGCAGGACCCACCCCGGCGATTGGCAACCCTTCAGTGTCTACACCGGCCCAAACGGAAAAATACGTGAAGCCGACTAGCGGCGACGCCAGCTCCATGGCAGCGCGGATCGAGGAAGGCAGGAAAATCGCGTTTGACCGCTCCAAGGGCAACTGCCTTGCCTGCCATGCTTTGCCCGGAGGCGACATGCCTGGCAACATCGGCCCGGCCCTTCCTTATGAGGGCATCTCCATGAAGCAACGTTTCCCGAAGCGGGAAGCCCTGCATGCACAGGTTTACAACGCCATGCAGAACAACCCCAATACGGTCATGCCACCCTTCGGACTGCATCGCATCCTGACCGAAGACGAGCTGGAAAAGGTCGTGGACTATATCTGGTCACTGTAATCTCCTCACGAATACCATAAGGAGCACATCCGTGGAAAATTCCATCAATTTCAAGCGTCGCAACTTTCTGCGGAGCAGCCTGGCCACTGGCGCACTGGTGGCTGCCGCCGGCACCGGCCTGCTGAAAGTTCCGGCCGCCATGGCCGCCGAATGGCCCGCCAATGCCTTCAAGGCCGACAAGCTCGACAAAGCCATGCAGGACGTGCTGGGCACCACGCAGGTGCCGGAAGGCAAGGTCGACATCAAGGCCCCGACCATCGCCGAGAATGGCGCCGTGGTGCCCATCACCGTATCGACGGATTCGCCAATGACGGCCGATGATTATGTCTCGGACATCTTCATCTTTGCCGAGGGCAATCCAGCGCCCCTGGTTGCCAGCTTCCATCTGACACCCATGAGCGGCAAGGCCGAGGTCAGCACCCGCATCAAAATGGGCAAGACCTCCAATGTCCGCGCCGTGGTGAAGACCAACAAGGGCGAACTGATGCAGGCCGCCAAGGAAGTCAAGGTCACCATCGGCGGCTGCGGCGGTTAATCCTCCTTCCAGTCAAGCCAATTTAGAGGACACGATCATGGCAGAGCAAATGGGCAACCCGAAAATTCGTGTACCGGAAAGTGCCAAGAAGGGCGAGGCCATCCAGGTGCGTGCGCTGATTCTACATCCCATGGAAACCGGACAGC
This sequence comes from Thermithiobacillus plumbiphilus, assembly GCF_038070005.1. Taxonomy (NCBI): domain Bacteria; kingdom Pseudomonadati; phylum Pseudomonadota; class Acidithiobacillia; order Acidithiobacillales; family Thermithiobacillaceae; genus Thermithiobacillus; species Thermithiobacillus plumbiphilus. The sequence continues at coordinate 16,614 of NZ_JBBPCO010000012.1, forward strand.
GCAAGGACACCAAGACCGGTGAGAAGATCCCCGAGCATTTCATCCAGCAGGTCAGCGCCGAATATAACGGCAAGAAAGTGATGGAAGCGGACTGGGGCGTGGGCGTGAGCAAGAATCCCTTTCTGTCCTTCTACATCAAGCCGGAAGAAAGCGGCACCCTGAAACTGACCTTTACCGATAACAAAGGCGGTAGCTGGAGCGAAGAGGCCAAGGTTCAGGTCTCCTGATAATGAAGTCCAGGGATGGCGCAAGCCATCCCGCACCACCAGAGAGGAAAAGCCATGAAAAAATGGTTGATCGCATTCAGTGCACTGGGCATGTTGGGGACTATGGCACCGGCTCAGGCCACGCCGGAGCAGGACTTCCAGGCATTGAAGAAGATTTATAAAGAGAAGTTTCCGAATCTTGATTACAAGGACTACAACCTGGGTGCCTATGCCCTGGATCCGGACCTCAAGGCGCAGTTCGATGCCGCCATGGAGTTCAATCCGGGTGACATGACGCTCGATGAGGGCAAGCAGGCCTGGAGCAAGCCCTTTGCCAACGGCAAGACCTACGCAAGCTGCTATCCCAATGGCGGCAAGGGCGTGGCTACCGGCTATCCGCAGTATGACGCCAAGCTCAAGCAGGTGGTGACGCTGCCGATGACCATCAACATGTGCCGGGAAGCCAACGGTGAAAAGCCGCTGGCATACGGCAAGCCTGAGATCGTCGCGCTGGAAACCTACCTGAAGTCACTGTCCAACGGCATGCCGGTCAACGTCAAGGTGAGTGGCAAGGAAGCCCTGGCCAAGTATGAGGCTGGCAAGCAGTATTACTACACGCGTCGCGGCCAGCTCAATTTCTCCTGCGCCTCCTGTCACGTGGACAATGCCGGCAAGCACATCCGCGCCGACCTGCTTTCCATGACCATGGGCCAGACCAACCACTTTCCGAGCTATCGCGGCGCCTGGAACCGGGTAGGCACCTTGCAGAATCGCTACCGTGGCTGCAATTCCCAGGTTCGCGCCAAGCCTGAGCCTTTTGAAAGTGAAAACTACCGAAACCTGGAGTTCTTCCACACCTACATGAGCAACGGTTTGCCCATCGAGGTGCCCGGTTATCGAAAGTAGTCAATTTCCAACCATCGCCAGCCCGGCCCTGCCGGGCTTTTTTCCACGAGAGGCTACCATGCTACCTTCCATGCGCAACACCATTTTATCCGGCGTGATCCTGGGATTGAGCCTGAGCTTGGCCGCACCCGCCGCTCTGGCGGACCATCACGGTGGCAAGGCCGCCGCGACCGCGCTTGCCAGCAGCGTCAAGGTACCCGAGGGCATGCCCGCCATCGACCCCAAGGACCCGCTGTATCAGGTAGATGTAGACCAGGGCGTCAGCCTGGAGGACGTTCGGCAGGGGCTGGAACTGGCCTCTCAGGAACGCAACATGAATATCGTCAACAAGCTCGACATACAGGAAGGCATGAAGGGCCGGGGCTTTGAGGCCAAGGACCCTTACATGATCTATGAAGTCTGCAACCTTGGCCTTGGGGCTGAAATCATCAAGGGCGCGCCCGAGTTCGGTGCCTTTGCGCCCTGCAAGATCATCCTTTATGGAAAGAATGGCAAGTACAAGCTGCTGACCTATCGTCCCACCTATGCGCTGACCCATCTGAAGAATTTCCCGCAGGAAACCCGCAAGATCGCCGAGCGCATCGAGTCGGACATGCTGTACATCATGTCCAAGGCCAAGGAAGGCAGTTTCTAGAGAGCAGAACAAGGATCGAGCCCATGAGTCTTTCCCGCAGAGAATTTTTGCAGATGATGGCGATCGCCGGGGCCGCCGGCGTGATCCGTCCCGAGAGCGTGTTCGCTGCACGCAAGATGCCCGGCGATATCTATGAAGTCCCGACCTATGGCAATGTCACCCTGCTGCACTTCACCGATTGCCATGCGCAGTTGATGCCGGTCTATTTCCGTGAACCGGATACCAACATTGGTGTCGGCAACGCCAAGGGCCGCCCCCCACACCTGGTCGGCAAGGCCTTCCTGGATTACTTCAAGGTCCAGCCGAACTCGATCTACAGCCATGCCTACACGCCCATCGATTATGTCGAGGACGCGCAGAAATATGGCAAGGTTGGCGGCTTCGCCCATCTCGCCACGCTGGTCAAGCGTTATCGCGCCGAGAATGACAAGCGCACGCTGCTGCTCGATGGCGGTGATACCTGGCAGGGCTCGGGCACCTCACTCTGGACCAAGGGCCTGGACATGGTGAAGGCCTGCAACCAGCTCGGCGTGGACAGCATGGTCGGCCACTGGGAGTTCACCTATGGCCAGGACCGCGTGAAGGAACTGGTGGAAAACGAGGCAAAGTTTGACTTCCTGGCGCAGAACATCAAGGACAATGCCTTCGGCGACCCGGTGTTCAAGCCCTATGTCATCAAGGAACGCAATGGCGTTCGCATTGCCGTGATCGGCCAGGCCTTCCCCTTCACGCCCATCGCCAACCCCCGCTATCTGATCCCGGACTGGAGCTTCGGCATTCAGGACGAGAACATGCAGCGCATGGTGGACAAGGTGCGCCAGGACGAGAAGGCCGACGTGGTGGTGGTGCTCTCGCACAATGGCGCGGACGTGGACATCAAGATGGCCAGCCGGGTCAAGGGCATCGACGTGATCCTGGGCGGTCACACCCATGATGCCATCCCGCAGCCGGTCGTGGTCGGCAAGACCCTGGTGATCAACTCGGGCTCGAACGGCAAGTTCCTGTCGCGCCTGGATCTGGATGTCGCCAAGGGCAAGGTGAAGGGCTACAAATACACCCTCTTGCCGGTGTTCTCCAACCTGATCAAGGCCGATCCGGACATGCAGCAGCTCATCAACGAGGTACGCGCGCCTTACAAGGAAAAGCTTACCGAGAAGCTGGCGGTCAGCGAGGATCTTCTGTACCGGCGCGGCAACTTCAACGGCACCTTCGACCAGCTCATCGTGCAGGCCCTGATGGATGTCAAGAATGCCGAAGCGGCCTTCTCGCCCGGTTTCCGCTGGGGCACCACGGTACTGCCCGGCCAGCAGATCACCATGGAGCACGTCATGGACCAGACGGCCCTGACCTACCCCATCGTGACCCTGAACGAGTTCACTGGGGCCCAGATCAAGGACATCATGGAAGACGTTGCCGACAATCTGTTCAACCCGGACCCCTATTATCAGCAGGGTGGCGACATGGTGCGCGTGGGCGGCATCGATTACACCATGGATCCGACCGCGACGATCGGCAAGCGCATCCAGAACCTGCAGATCCGCGGCAAAGCGGTGGAAGCCAGCAAGAAGTACAAGGTGGCGGGCTGGGCCAGCGTGCAGCCGCAGCAGGGTGGCCAGGAAATCTGGGACCTGGTGGCCGGCTGGCTGCGTGAGCAGAAGACGGTCAAGGTTGAGAAACTCAGCCGGCCGCGCCTGATCGGCATCGAGCCGAATGATCCCGGCATCATGAAGATCTGATCAGCTTGGAACGGAAAAACGGCGCGAATCGCGCCGTTTTTTATTTCATCGAATACGGCCTGGCGGCGGGCTTTCAGGTTCGATCGTATCGACCGGCATTCCCTTGTGGCTGGGTGCCCTGCGGATCCGCATCCGCCCCAGCGACAACAGCAGCGCCACCAGACTGAGTGCGGCCGCGAACCCCAGCACCAAGCCGGTATGCCGGGCAAAGCTGGCGGGAGCCAGGGTGCTGGTGGCGGCGTCACCGAACAGCAGCACGGCAAAGACCACGCCGCTGACCCGGCCGAAATTGCGCACCGTCGCCAGCAGGCTGCCGGTCAGCCCCGCCTTTTCCGCCGGCGCGCTTTCCAGCACGGCGGTATTGTTCGGAGACGAGAAGAGCCCCAAGCCCAGGCCAAACAGCACCAAGCTGCCCAGCACCTGGAAGTAATGCGTGTGCAGGCCAAAGCTCGCCATCCATAGCAGCGACAGGAAAATCAGTCCCATCCCGGCGGCAGCCGGTTTGCTGTAACCATAGCGGTCAGCGATCAAGCCGCCCACAGGCGCACTGAGCATCATGGCCAGGGCCTGCGCGCTCATGATCCAGCCGGTTTCCGGCAGGGGCATGTCAAGCACCCGGGTCAGGTATAGAGGCAGCAGCAATGCCGGGAAGCTCAGGATCACGAAAGACAGATAGGCGGCGGTGAGCCCCAGAGAAAAACTCAGACGGCGAAACAGGGCTGGATCGATCAGGGGGGCAGCCACCCGCAGTTCCTGGCGGATGAAGAGCACGCCTGCGAGCAGGGCCACCATCAGGCTCACCACACTATAGGCGCTCAGCCAACCCCAGAGATGGCCATTGGAAAGAAAGAGCAACAGGCTGCTCATGCCCACGAAAAACAGAAATGCGCCCAGGCTATCGAAGCGCGTGTCGCGACCCGTTCCGCCGCCCACGGGCAGCAGTAGCCATCCCAGCGCAATCGCGATCAGGCCGATGGGCACATTGATCCAGAAGATCGCGGACCAGCCGAACTGATCGATCAGCACGCCGCCCAGGGGCGGTCCTGCCAGGGCGCCGACGGCGACCACGCTGCCAATGGTGCCAAGCGCTCGGCCCCGCTGTCCGGTGGGAAACACGCCAATGATGATGGACATGCCGTTGCCCATCATCATGGCGCCCCCCAGGGCCTGCACCAGCCGAAAGCCGATGAGCTGGTCCAGGGACGTGGCGAGGGCGCAGAGCAGAGAACCCAGGCTGAAGAACACCAGGCCGCTGATATAGAAGTTGCGTCGTCCGAAACGGTCGGAGAGCCCGCCCATGGCGGGCAGGATGGCGGTGATCACCAGGAGGTAACCGGAAACCACCCATTGCAGCCGGGCCAGACCGACCCCGAACTCCTGCTGCAATACGGGTAGCGCAATGTTGAGGATGCTGCCATCGACATTGACCATGAAGGTCCCGGTGGCGACGGTGGCGAACACCAGCCAGGGATAGATGGCGGAACTGGCCAGCCGTGACCGCAGCGAGCTGTCATCCGGCTGATTCATGATGCTCTCCTCCCCGCTCATAGAGATCGAGAAAGGTCTGCAGGGCCCGCAGGCGCCGGCGGATGTCGGCTTGCCAGCAGGCGAGTTCTGCCTGTCCCTTCTCGGTGAGCGAATAGATACGCCGCGCCTGCCCCGATTCGCTCGGCTGCCAGGTCGAAACCAGGGCACCCCGCTCATCCAGATCTCGCAAAGTGCGATAGATGGCGCCTGCCTCGATGCCCAACTCTGGCAACAACTGGTCGAGCCGGGTTTTCAGTATCGCCCCATGTGCCGGCCCCTCGCGCAGGAAGAGCAGCAGGAAGGCCGGCAGGTGGCGGCTGCGGTTACCCGTCCGTGGTGTCCGTGGCATGGCGGGCTAGTGAACGGCTGCGCCCGGTGTTCCGGCAAACTGGCGCATGCGGGCCTGCACCTCTTCGAAGGCCGCGGCCGGAAGCGGCTTGGCGCCACCGAGCAAGCTCGCTGCCAGGACCAGCTCGGCAGCCTCGTCCAGGGTCGCCAGGAACTGGGCAGCCAGCATCGGGTCCCGCCCAAAGGCCAGGACGCCGTGGTTGGCGAGCATCACCGCCTGCAGGCTCGGATGCCCATCCACGGCATCGATGATGCCCTGCACCGAGGCCGTGGAACCACGCGGTGCCCAGGGCACCACCGGGGTCGGCTCGGCGTGGCCAAAGCGCAGCAGCGGCTCGTAGGCCAGGGGCAAAGGCTGCTGGGCCACGGCAAAGGCGGTCACATGCGGCGCATGACAGTGAATGATGCTGCCGATATCCGGTCGAACCTGATAGACACGGGTGTGCATGTCGACGATTTCGGCATTGGTGGATTCGAGACTGCCTGTCTGGACCTTTCCGTTCATATCCAGCAGGACGAAGTCATCATTGCCGAGCTGGCTGACATGCCCGCCGCGCGTGAGAAGCACCTGTTCACCAATGCGCGCCGAGAGATTGGCGTGTTCGCCACGGAACAGCAGCCCCTTTTCAGCGAGCTGACGGGCCACGGTGATCAACTGCCGCTTTACGGTATCAAGCTGCGTGTTTTCCATTTGCATTCTCTCCAGGATTCACAATAGTGTAATTTACACCTGTTAGAGTATGCAGGCAGCATGGCGTTCCATCAATGTCTGCATCCAGACTGCGCCATCGGGCCTATATCCAAAGCAGGCCCCTTGTCCTTCAATGTCCGGAGCAAGCAGGAGGATACATGGACCATTCGATTGCCCGGCAGCAGCCCGGATCATTCTTGCCGCAAACGCGACTACAGCAGCGTTTTCTGGCCGTGCGCGGCCAGTCCGAGGCACTCTGCGCGCCGCTGGCCATCGAGGATTACGTCATCCAGAGCATGCCGGACGTGAGCCCGCCAAAGTGGCACCTGGCGCACACGAGCTGGTTTTTCGAGACCTTCCTGCTGCGCCCACACCTGCCCGGCTACCGGGTATTTCACCCGCGATACGCATATCTCTTCAACTCGTATTACGAGACGATCGGGAGCTTTTACCCGCGCGAGCGGCGCGGCCTGCTGTCGCGCCCGAACGTGGACGAAACCCTGGCCTATCGCCAGCATGTCGATGCCGCGATGATGCGGCTGATGGCGGCAGCAGATAGCGAAACCTTGGCAACCCTCACGCCGCTGCTGACCCTGGGCCTGCAGCACGAGCAGCAGCATCAGGAATTGCTGGTCACCGACATCAAGCACATCCTCGCCCAGAATCCCCTGCGGCCTGTCTATCGACAGCAGCACCAGGGACCGGCCGTTGCAACCCCGGCCCTGCAATGGCTTGAGTTCAGCGGTGGCCTGCAACGGATCGGGCACAGTGGCGATGGTTTTGCCTTCGACAACGAAACCCCGGCGCACACGCAGTATGTCCCGCCCTTCCGGCTCGCATCAAAGCCAGTGAGCAATGGCGAATACCTGGCCTTCATCGATGATGGGGGCTATCGCCGCCCGGAACACTGGCTCTCGGACGGCTGGCGCGCGGTGGGACGCGAAGGCTGGAATGCGCCGCTGTATTGGTTCCAGGAAAATGGCGACTGGTGGCAGTTCACGCTCTCGGGCGCGCGCATGATCGATCCCGATGAGCCGGTCTGCCATTTGAGCTATTACGAGGCCGATGCCTTTGCGCGCTGGGCCGGCAGGAGGCTGCCGACCGAGTCGGAGTGGGAAGTCGCCGCCCGGGATCAACCCTGCGAAGGCCATTTTGCCGACAGTGGACGCCTGCACCCGAAGCCCGCCAGTGGTGACGGCCCGCAGCAGTTCTTTGGCGATGTCTGGGAGTGGACGCAGAGCCCCTATACCGCATATCCGGGCTACCGGCCGGTATCAGGCGCCATCGGCGAATACAATGGCAAGTTCATGTGCAACCAGATGGTGTTGCGCGGTGGCTCCTGCGCCACCCCGCCAGGCCACATTCGCCCGAGCTATCGCAATTTCTTCCCGCCAGACGCCCGCTGGCAGTTCACGGGCCTGCGCCTTGCCGAGGACCTCTGATGCAAGCTACACCTGTCGATTTCGCCTTTCATGATCTCGAGCCGGGCAGCGATGATTTCCGCGCCGATGTGCTGCAGGGCCTGGCAAAGCCCGGCAAGGAAATCCCGCCCAAGTATTTTTATGATGCCGAAGGCTCAAAGCTGTTCAGCGCCATCTGCGAACTGCCGGAATACTATCCGACCCGCACCGAGATCGGGATACTGGCGGCGCAGGCTGAGGAGATCGCGCGACTGGCTGGGCCAGATTCGCTGATCCTCGAGTATGGCAGCGGCAGCAGCCAGAAGATCAGGCTGCTGATTCAGGCCATGCGGCCGTGCGGCTATGTGCCCATCGAGATCTGCCGCAGCTATCTGCAGGATGCCGCCGCCGAACTGACGCAGCACTTCCCCGGCTTGCCGATCCACGCCATCTGCGCCGATTATACCCAGTTGCGCCATTTGCCCGCCGAGGTCAAGGCTCATGGCCGCCACATGCTCTTCTTTCCGGGCTCCACCATCGGCAACTGCACGCCGCTACAGGCCACCCAGCTTCTGAAAACTGCCGCCACCCTGCTCGGGCCCTCGGGCGCCCTGCTGATCGGGGTGGATCTGAAGAAGGATCCGGCGCGACTGAATGCGGCCTACAATGATACTCAGGGTGTCACGGCTGCCTTCAATCTGAACCTGCTCAGGCGCATCAATCAGGAACTTGACGGCGACTTTGACCTTGCCAATTTCCGCCATCGGGCCTTCTACAATGCCGACCAGGGCCGTGTGGAGATGCATCTGGAGAGCCTTGCGGACCAGCGCGTGCGCGTGGCGGATGTGATTTTTGATTTTCGGCGTAACGAGAGCATCCATACCGAGAATTCCTACAAATACACCACCGAGGAATTCCGGCAGATGGCTGAAACCGCCGGTTTCAAGCCTTTGCGGGTCTGGACGGATGCCGAACATCTGTTCAGCGTGCATTATCTGCAGGTCGGGGTCGGTTGGAGAGGATGAATGAGGCCTGTTCAGCATGGGAGAGGGTCGAGACCCTCTCCGGCTTGCACTTTTATTCGCGCTGCCCACTGTAGGTAAACTCGACGTCCGCGCGGCCGCAGCTCGGGCATTGCTGGATGACGCCATCGGCCTCAACGCCCAGGGGTTCCTCGCAAAAGGAGCAGGTATAGATGCCCTGCCAGGGGGCTGGCTCGCCAGCAGCAAAGTGGGCAAGATCGCCACTACCGCGCTCGATCTGGGTGCGGCTGCCCTGGACTTCCGAGGTGGCGGGCATGGTTTCGAAGGGATAGCGGACCTGCTCGTATTTGGGCGCGGTGAATTTTTCGCCACGAAGTTTGGGGGTGCTCTTGCGCGTCGTCATACCGGACTCCTGTGCCACGAGAAACGGCTTTTCATGATAACGCCGGGCAAGGCCGCGCTGATCCAACCAAGGGTTGAGTCCGGCGCACTCCTGCCTCAGCGGGTGGACGGCCGCGGATTTTTCTCCCATAACTCCAATCAGGGACTCCAGGAGGATTCATGCGTATCGGCGTGCCAAAGGAAGTGAAGATCCAGGAATACCGGGTCGGCCTGCTGCCGGCAGGGGTCAGCGCCCTGGTCGGGATGGGCCATGAGGTCGTGGTGGAAAGCAAGGCCGGCAGCCGCATCGGCTACCCCGATGAGGTTTACCGCCAGGCCGGGGCCGCGATTGCGCCCAGCCCGGAAGCCGCCTGGGACACCGACCTCGTGGTCAAGGTCAAGGAACCCCAGCCCCAGGAATACGATTTCCTGCGTCCCGGCCAGTTGCTGTTTACCTATCTGCACCTCGCCCCGGCCCCGGATCTGACCAAGGCCCTGCTGGAGCACGAGACCATCGGCATTGCCTACGAGACGGTGACGGATGCCCAGGGCGCACTGCCCCTGCTCACGCCCATGAGCGAGGTTGCCGGGCGGCTATCGGTGCAGGCCGGTGCCACTGCCCTGCAGATGATTGACGGTGGCATTGGCACCCTGCTCGGCGGCGTGCCCGGCGTGGCACCCGGCAAGGTGCTCATCCTCGGCGGCGGCGTGGTCGGTACCCAGGCCGCGCGCATGGCGTTGGGCCTGGGCGCGGATGTGAGCATTCTCGACATCAACCTGCAGCGGCTGCGCCAGCTCGATGATCTCTTCGGACCGCGTCTGAAGACCCGCCATGCCGATCGACACACGCTGGAGACGCTGAGTCGCGAGGCGGATCTCTTGATCGGCGCGGTGCTGATTCCCGGCAGGCAGGCGCCCAAGCTCATCAGCCGGGAGATGGTCAGGGGAATGAAACCGGGTACGGTCTTGGTGGACGTCGCCATCGATCAGGGCGGTTGCGCCGAGACCTCCCGGCCCACCACTCACGAGCAGCCGACCTATGTCGAGGAAGGCGTGGTGCACTACTGCGTCAGCAACATGCCTGGCGCGGTGGCGCGCACATCCACCCAGGCGCTCACCCAGGCGACCCTGCCCTATGTCCTGGAGATCGCCGGCAAGGGCTGGACACGGGCCTTGCAGGAAAATGCCGGTCTGCTGGCCGGCTTGAACGTGTTTCGGGGAATGGTGACCAACCGGGCGGTGGCCGAGGATCTTGGGTTTACCTATGTGGCGCCCGAGGAAGCGCTGAAGCAGGCCCTGCCCTAGCCTGCGCCTTCCAGGGTCACCAGCTGTCCACCAACCACCCGCAGGGACAGCTCGCCATCGAGCACCCGCTTGAGCTCGCGGCCCACCAGGCGCCCGCGCCAGCCCTGAAACACTTCCGCATCCGGGTCATTGGCCACCAGGGCCTCCAGTTCCGCGCGCCCGGCCAGCAGTTGCGCCGCAACCCCCTGCTCCAGGCCGCGCTGGCGCACCAAGGCCTGCAAAAGATCCACCAGCACCATGTCCGCGGGCTTGAGCTTGCGCTTCTCGCGCCAGACCGGCCGCTCCGTCTCGGGTATCTCCAGCCCGCGCGCCACGGCGGCGAGCAGGGCCTTGCCCCATTCGCGCACCTGGCTCTCGTGCAGGCCGCGTATCCGGCCCAGCGCCTCGGCACTGGCGGGGGCCTGGCGGGCAATCTCGAACAGCACATCATCATCCACGATCCACTTGCGCGGCTTGTTGCGCGCCATCGCCGTCTCCTCGCGCCAGGCCGCCAGCTCGCGCAGGATGGCGAGTTGCTTGGGCCGCAGCATCTGGCCTTTCTTGATGCGCCGGAAAATCTCCCGCACATCGGCCTGATACAGCGTCGGATCGGCCAGCCGCTCGAAGTCCTCCTGCACCCAGCTCAGGCGCCCGGTATCCTTCAGCTCGTCGCGCAGCTTTTTGTAGACCACGCGCAGATAGCGCACGTCATCCTCGGCATAGCGCAGCTGCGCCTCGTCCAGCGGGCGACGGCTCCAGTCGGTGCGGGTCAGGGTCTTGTCGAGCTGCTCGCCCGTGATGGCTTCCACCAGCCGCGCATAGCTGACCGACTCCTCATGACCGGCCACGGTGGCGGCGATCTGGGTATCGAACACCGGCGCGGGCAACTTGCCGGTGAGATCGAGAATGATCTCCAGGTCCTGACGCGCGGCGTGAAACACCTTGACGATGCGCGGATCCGCCAGCACTTCCCAAAGCGGCCTCAGGTCCATGCTCAGCGGATCGACCGCGGCCACGACCTCGTCATTGGCCACCTGGATCAGGCAGAGCTTGGCATAGTAGGTCTTTTCGCGCATGAACTCGGTGTCCACGGCGATATAGTCGCCCTGTCGCAGGGTGTCACAGAGGCTTTGCAGGGCTTCGGGCGTGGTCACGAGCATTGTTCAGTCTTCCAGGTAGGTGTAGCCGCGCAGACCCTCGCCGATCTCCCGCAGGAATTCCTGGCGCTGGTCATCTGACAGTTCGGGGTGGGCATCGATCTTGCCGCCAAAGGCATTGAGCAGGGTATCGGCATCGAAATGCACGTAGCGCAGCACCGAATCCACGGTATCGCCCTGCTGCGGATGCACCAGCCGGTGCCCGCCATCAGGCCTCAACTCGACGTGCACGGAATCGGTGTCGCCAAAGAGGTTGTGCATGTCGCCCAGGATCTCCTGATAGGCGCCGACCATGAAGATACCGATCAGATAGGGCTGTTGCGGCTGGATCGCGTGCAATGGCAGGCTCGGTTCGATGCCGCTGAAGGCAACATAGTCGTCCACCTGGCCGTCGGAATCGCAGGTGATGTCCTGCAGGGTGACGCGCCGCTCCGGCCGCTCGTTGAGGCGATGCAGGGGCAGGATGGGAAAGATCTGGTTGATGGCCCAGGAATCCGGCAGCGACTGGAACAGCGAGAAATTGCCGAAGTACTTGTCCACCAGCCGGTTGTTGAGCTCATCGAGCAATTCGCGTTGCGCCCGCGACTGCCCGGAAAGGAGCTCGCGCACCCGGTGGCAGGTGGCGAAATAGATCTGCTCGGCCCAGGCGCGCTGCTCCAGGGTCAGCATGCCGTGGTTGAACATGCCCTGCGCCTCGCCCAGCAGGTAATTGGCATCGTGGAAGGCCTCCAGCACCGAGCGACTGCTGAGATTCTGCAAGCCAAACCAGAGGTCCTGCAGGATCTGCGGTGCTTGCGCCGGCAGCGGGTTCACCGCCAGATCGCCCGGCGCGCGCTCGATATCGACGATATTGGTGATGAGCATGGCGTGGTGCGCGGTCATCGCCCGACCCGACTCGGAGATGATGTCCGGGTGCGGCAGATTCTCCTGGGCGCAGATCTCCCACAGCGCATGCACCACGTCGTTGGCGTACTCCTGCACCGAGTAGTTCATCGAGCAGTAGGCGCGCGAGCGGGTACCCTCGTAGTCCACGCTCAGCCCGCCGCCGACGTCCACCACGCGGATGCTCGCGCCAAGACGCCGCAGTTCGGCGTAGAAGCGCGCGCACTCGCCCATGCCGCGCTTGATGTCCTGGATGTTGGCGATCTGCGAGCCCAGGTGAAAATGCTGCAACTGCAGGCAATCGAGCATGTCCACTTCGCGCAGATGCTGCAACAGGGCCAGGATCTGGGTGGATGAGAGCCCGAACTTGGACTTCTCCCCGCCCGAGTTCTGCCACTTGCCCGAGGCCGCCGAGGCCAGGCGCACGCGCACGCCGATCAAGGGACGCACCTGCAGCGCCCGGGATTCCTCGATGATCAGATCCAGCTCGGAGAGCTTCTCGACCACGATATACACCCGATGCCCGAGCTTCTGGCCGATCAAAGCAAGCCGGATGTACTCGCGGTCCTTGTAGCCATTGCAGACCACCACGCCATTGGGCTTCGAGAGCGCCAGCACCGCCAGGAGCTCGGGCTTGCTGCCGGCCTCCAGGCCCACCCGCTCGGCGCCGCTGACAAGGATCTCCTCGACCACGCGCCGCTGCTGATTGACCTTGATGGGATAGACGGCGGTGTAATGACCCTGATAACCGTCATCGCGCATGGCCTGGGCAAAGGCATTGCACAGTGTCGCGACGCGATGGCGCAGGATATCCGAGAAGCGCACCAGCACCGGCAGGGTCAGGCCGGCGGCCTTGAGTTCAGACGCGAGCTTATGGAGATCCACGCCCGGCTTGTCCTGATCGCCGTCGGGATAGGCGAGCAGATGGCCCTCGGGACTGATGTCGAAGTAGCCATTGCCCCAATAGGCCATGTTGTACAGCTCACGCGCCTGCGCGATGTCCCAGTCCCTCATCGTTCTCTCCATCCTGATCCGTCTGGCAGTCTAGGCATTCGCCAGCAGGCACGCAAGCCCGCAAGGCGACTGGAGATTCATTGTCCAGCCGTTATACTAGCGAATTTTGCACAGGACCTCCCGTGAGCGCCCTCCCCCTGCTTGGCGGCCTGTCCGCCGAAGAATTCCTTGCCGACTACTGGCAGAAGCGGCCCCTGCTGATCCGCCAGGCCATACCCGGCTTCATGGGTCTCATGGATGCCGATGAACTGGCTGGGCTCGCCTGCGAGGACAGCGCCCTGTCGCGCCTGGTGATCGAGAAGACTGGGCCTGAAGGCAGCCACTGGCAACTGCGCCAGGGGCCCTTTGGCGCGCGTGACTTCAGGAAGCTGCCGGACAGTCACTGGAGCCTGCTGGTGCAGGAGGTCAATCATTTCCTGCCCGAGGCCTGGGATCTGTTGCTGCGCTTTGGCTTCATCCCCTTCGCCCGGCTGGAGGATCTGATGGTCAGCTATGCCGCCCCCCAGGGCTCGGTGGGCGCGCATTTCGATTCCTACGATGTGTTCTTGTTGCAGGGCCAGGGGCGGCGCGAGTGGCGCATCAGCGCCCAGACGGATCTTGCGCTGGTCGAGGACGCCCCGCTGAAGCTCCTCAAGAATTTCCAGGCCGAGCAGAGCTGGGTGCTCGAACCCGGTGACATGCTTTACCTGCCGCCGCGCATCGCCCACCACGGCATCGCGCAGGATGCCTGCATGACCTATTCCATCGGCTTTCGCGCGCCCAGTCGGGCGGAACTGCTGGGGGGCTTTCTCGATTACCTGCACGAGCAGCTCCAACCCGAAGGGCTCTACAGTGATCCCGACCTGCCGCTGCAGGCCCATCCCGCCGAACTCAGCAGCTTCACCCTTGATAAAAGCCGCGCCATGCTCGACGCCCTGCGCTGGGACGAAGCCATGTTCGAGGACTTTCTCGGCCGCTTCCTGACCGAGCCCCGGCCGCACGTGGTCTTTGATCCGCCCGAAATAGCCCTCGGCCTGGCGGCCTTCAGCAAGATCCTGAAGCAGGCCGGCAGCATCGAACTGGCCCTGCCCAGCCGCCTGCTCTATCGCGGCCAGGGTTTCTTCATGAATGGAGAGGCCACCGAGATCAGCCCGGCCGATGCAGCCAGCTTCAGCTCACTTGCCAACCAGCGGCGACTTGAACTGCCCGCCCGCCTGAACCGCGAGAGCATCGGCATCCTGCATGCCTGGCATCGCGCCGGCTTCATCGTGCTCTCCGACTGAAGCCCCCTGCCAGATGGCCAGGCGGCGCTGCATGCGCTGCACGTGCCCACCGGGCCAGAACAGCTTTTCGCATCGCGGGCAGTGTCGCAGGGGCATGTCGCCGCTGAGCACGCCGGGAGGGGCCAGCCGGCGCAGGTCGATGCCAGCATCCTGCAGCGGTGTGTTACAGAGCAGGCAACGGCTGAAGGGCCGGTAGAACCAGTTCAGGGACAGCTTATCGCTCAGTTCATTGGCGCAGGCATCGAGATCCATGCTGTCGAGCAGCAGCACCGTATCCGCGGCATGGCGCATTTCCAGCATCTTGCGGTCGCGGGTCAGCAACAGGCGATCCTCACTGATGGCCATGTGCAACAACTCGCGGTCCGGTGCCCCATCCACGCCCACGGCGGTATCATGGCCCGCCGCCCGCAACCAGCGGCTCAGGCCCTTCAGCATTTCATCGCAAAGAAATTTCATCGTTTGCAGGCCCCGACAGTCTCTTCCGGTCAGGGCTGGCGCTGGACCGGTCGACTTTGGTGAGAAGGGCGGATGGGATAAGGCTGTTTATCTCTTATACTGCTAATTAGACATAACAAGAACCTGAGGGTTCTGGGCTGGCAGGCGTGATCTCTCCCCTGTAGGATCATGAACCCACCAGGATAGGCTCCGGAAGCTCCCATGACCACATTGATCGCAGTGCTGCTGGCCAGTCTGGCGACGCTCATCTTCATCAACCTGTCGGCCAGCAAGAAAGAGATCCAGCATCGGATTGCGCACCTCTATGGCGTGCGCGACCCGCAGTTCCAGCGCGCCATGAGCGTGCTGCTCGGCCCCGGCATCCTGCCCGGCAATCGCATTGAAGACCTGCAGAATGGCGACGAGATCTTTCCGGCCATGCTCGCCGCTATCCTCGGCGCACAGCACACCATCAACTTCGAAACCTATATCTACTGGTCCGGCGAGATCGGCAAGGCCTTTGCCGAAGCGCTTTCGGAGCGCGCCCGCGCTGGCGTGAAGGTACTGGTGCTGCTCGACTGGGTAGGCAGTTACAAGATGGAAGAAATATATCTCAACGAGATGCGTGCCGCCGGGGTAAGGGTACGCAAGTATCACCCGCTGCGCTGGTACAACCTGTCGCGCCTGAACAACCGCACCCACCGCAAGCTGCTGATCGTGGATGGGCGCATCGGCTTCACCGGCGGCGTCGGCATCGCCGACCTCTGGACCGGCCATGCCCAGGACCCCGAGCACTGGCGCGACTCGCATTTCCGCGTGGAAGGCCCGGTAGTCGCGCAATTGCAGGCGGCCTTTCTCGACAACTGGATCGAGATGGAGGGCGAAGTGCCGCATGGGGCGGAATATTTCCCGGCCCTGGAACCCGTGGGCGAACACGCGGCCCAGCTTTTCAAGAGCTCCCCGCAGGAAGGGGCGCAAAGCGCGCACCTGATGTACCTGATGGCCATCAGCGCCGCCCAGGAAAGCATCCGCGTGGCCAACGCCTATTTCATCCCCGACTCGGTCTCGCGACGTCAACTCATCGCCGCCTTGCACCGCGGGGTACGGGTGCAGATCCTCGTGCCGGGCAAGTATATCGATACTGCCGTGGCTCGCCAGGCTTCGCGGGCGCACTGGGGTGAGCTGCTGGAAGCAGGCGCCGAGATCCATGAATATCAGCCTACCATGTATCATTGCAAGGTCATGATCGTGGACAGCCATCTGGTCTCGGTTGGTTCCACCAACTTCGACAACCGCAGCTTTCAGCTCAATGACGAGGCCAACCTCAATATCTATGACTCCGCCTTTGCCGAGGAGCAGGTCCGCATCTTCCAGCAGGACCTGCAACGGTCAAAGCGCATCGAGCTGCGCCAGTGGCAGGCGCGCCCCTGGACGGAAAGAGTCGTCGAAGCCCTGTCCGGCCTGCTGGCCCGGCAACTCTAGCGCCCTCGATCCACTGGCAGGGCTTTCAGGCCGTGGCCCAGCAGGGTATAGCGTCCGTTTTCGTGCCGAAAGCGGCTGAACTCCGCGTTTCTTACCTGAATGTCATAAATTGCCGCCAGCGGCACCTGCAGGGCGTGATGGAATACCGCCCGCATCACCCCGGCGTGACAGACCACCAGCACCTGCTCCCCGGCGTGGCGGGTCACGAGATCCGTGCAGGCCCGGCCGACGCGCGCGAGGAATTCTCCCAGCGGCTCCGCGCCCTCGGGGCGCTGCTGCAGCGGATCGGCGCGAAAGCGCTCCAGCGCGCCTGGGGTCGCCGCACTGATTTCCGCGCGTGTCCGCCCTTCCCAGACGCCAAAACCCACTTCCTTCAGGCGTTCGTCGAACTCCAGTTCAAGCCCCATGGCGACGGCCAACTCCTCGGCAAAGGCGCGGCAACGCATTAGCGGCGAGCTGACGATGCGCGTCCAGGGCCGTCCCCCCGCCACCGCCTGGCGCATCTGCGCCCAGCCATGCTCGCTCAAGGGATCATCGATCTGGCCGCGATAGCGCTGCGAGCCCCCCACGGGCTCGCCATGGCGCAGAAAATCAAGCCCCGTGGGGGCATTGTCTGCTTGGCTCATGCGTATGGATCCTCATCGACATTTGATCAATTACCGCTCATCATGCCAGAAACGGGCTATAATCGTCATGAAGTCAAAGCAAAATGCACAACTGGGGAACTGCAGGCATGACAAGCAGGCAGATCATAATGTTGCTTTGTCTTATGATTACCTCCATCAGCCCCCTTGCCGCGGCAGAAGTCCTCCGGGAGTTTTCCGCACAGCAGATGGCTAAAGTGGGCGATGTTTCCATGCCAGGAGCGATCAATGTCAGCGCGGGCCGGATTCGCGTTGAGACCAGGGTGCATGGCGTGTCCGAAATCGTGATTTTGAAGCCGGAAAAGACACATGCCTGCGTATTGATGCCCGCCCAGAAGGAATTCATGCGGTTGCCGCCCAGGGAACTGGAGCTGGTGCTGGTGAGCGTGTTTGGCAAGGCGGCAACGCCGCAATTCGAGGCCAGCGAAGTCAAGGCAGGACAGAAAACAGACAAATACCGGATCGACTCACCGGCAGGCCTGTTGTACTTATGGACTGAGAGCGGCACAGGCAAGCCCTTGCGCCTGCAATCGGCCAACAAGCGGATCAGACTGGAATGGCGGCAGCTCAAGGCCGGATCGCAGGCGGATGCCCTGTTTGAAAAACCGGCCGATTATCGTAATTTCATGGAGCAGGACAGCCGCACGGCACCGGGCTAGATCGGCAAGTCATTCCAATCCAGCAATTTTCAAGTGAGAGGACACATGCGCAGTCTGATTCTCGTCTTTCTGGGTTTGCTCACCCTCAGCCTGAACGGTTGTGGCTACAACCGCATCCAGGCCCTGGATGAGGAGGTCAAGGCCCGCTGGGCCGAGGTGCTCAACCAGTATCAGCGCCGGGCCGACCTGGTGCCCAATCTGGTCAATGTCGTCAAGGGCTACGCCAGCCATGAGCGCCAGGTGCTCACCGAAGTCACCGAGGCCCGCGCCCGGGTCGGCTCCATTCAGGCCACGCCCGAACTGCTGAACGATCCGGCCGCCTTCGCCCGCTTCCAGGAGGCCCAGTCACAGATGACCAGCGCCCTGTCGCGCCTGCTCGTCGTCAGTGAAAACTATCCGCAGCTCAAGGCCGACGCCAGCTTCCGCGACCTTCAGGCCCAGCTGGAGGGCACCGAGAATCGCATCACCGTGGCCCGCAACCGCTACATCGAAGCGGTACGTGATTATAATGTCTACGTCCGCTCCTTCCCCAACAATCTCACCGCCAGGATGTTCGGCTACGAGACCAAGCCCAGTTTCACGGTGGAAAACGAGCGCGCCATCTCCAATGCACCCACGGTGGACTTCTCGACACCGCCGGCCGCGGCCCCCGCGCGCTGATCATGCGCGCATGGCTCGGGATCTTCCTGCTCGGCCTGCTGCTCTGGGCTGGCGGGGCACGCGCCGAGGTAGCGGTGCCACCGCTGACTGGCCGGGTGGTGGACCAGACCAACACTCTCACCCCGCAGCAGATCGCGGCGCTCGACACCCTGCTGCGCGAATTCGAGAGCCGCAAGGGCAGCCAGATCGCCGTGCTGATGGTGCCGAGCGTCGAGCCCGAGGACATCGCCCAGTATGGCATCCGTGTGGTGGACAAATGGCAGCTCGGGCGCAAGGACGTCGATGACGGCGCCCTGCTGCTGATTGCCAAGAACGACCGCAACATGCGCATCGAGGTCGGCTATGGCCTGGAAGGCGCGCTCAATGACGCCACCAGCAAGCGCATCATCAGCGAGATCATCACGCCCTATTTCCAGCGCGGCGAGTTCTACACCGGCATCCAGGCCGGCTTGAACGCCATGATGCGCGTCATCGATGGCGAGCCCCTGCCCGCGCCGCAGCAGAGCCCGACAGCAAGGCCCGCGGACTATGGCCAGCTCCTGTTTCTGCTCTTTGCCGTGGTCATGATCGGCGGCGGCATCCTGCGCATGATCTTCGGCCAGTTCCTCGGCTCGACCGCCACCGGCGTTGTCGCTGGCGGCCTGGCCTGGCTGCTGGCCGGCTCGCTCGGATTTGCCCTGCTGGCCAGCATCGGCGCATTCATCCTGACCCTGACCGGGCTCATGCGCGGTGGCTTCGGCGGATTCGGCGGCATGGGCGGTGGCGGCTGGTCCAGCGGCGGGGGCGGCTTTGGTGGTGGGGGATTCAGCGGCGGAGGCGGTGGCTTCGGGGGCGGCGGCGCCTCCGGCCGCTGGTAAAAGGACATCATGGATATTCGCCGGATCATGCATCATCTCTTCATGAGCCCCTGGCGCCTCAAGCGCGCCTTCCCGGCCCCTGCCCGCCAGCGCATCGAAGCCGCCATCGCCCGCGCCGAGAGCACCCATCGTGGCCAGATCCGCTTTGCCGTCGAACATGCACTGGATCTCCCCCTGCTCCTGCGCGACATGTCCGCCCGCGAGCGCGCCATCGAGGTCTTTTCCCAGCTACGCGTCTGGGATACGGCGGAGAACAACGGCGTCCTGATCTATCTGCTGCTGGCCGATCACGACGTCGAAATCCTGGTCGATCGCGGCGTCAGCGAAAAGATCCCGCAAAACATCTGGGAAGCAATCTGCCACGAGATGGAAGCCGCCTTCCGCGCCGGCCAGTTCGAGGCAGGCGTCTTGCGCGGCATCGAACGCACCGGCGAACTGCTCGCCGAGTACTTCCCGCCGGGCAAGGCCGGCCCCAATGAACTGCCCGATGCCCCGGTATTTCTCTGATCCGCGCTTTCCCCCCCTGCCCGCCTGTGCGAAAATTCGTGTTTTGCGCAGACAACCACCATGCCCCTGATCACCCTTGAAAAAGCCCACCTCGCCTATGGTCACTGGGCCCTGCTCGACGACACCAATCTTAGCCTGGACAGTGGCGAGCGCGTTGGCCTGATCGGCCGTAATGGCGCCGGCAAGTCGAGCCTGCTGCAGATCATCGCCGGACTGCAGCCGCTCGACAGCGGCGTGCTGCGCCGCGAGCCCACCCTGCGCATCGCCTACGTGCCACAGGAACCCCCGCTGGACTTGGAGCATACGGTGTTCGAGGCCGTTTCCGCCGGTCTTGGCGGCATCCAGCACACCCTGCGCGATTATCACGAAGTCACCCAGGCCCTGAGCCAGCCCGATGCCGACATCGATGCCCTGCTCGCCCGCATGCAGCGCCTGCAGAGCGAGCTCGACAACCAGAATGGCTGGGCCCTGCAAAGCCGCGTTGACAGCGTCATCACCCGCCTGAACCTCCCCGCCGAGCGGCTTGTTTCCGAACTCTCCGGCGGCTGGCGCAAGCGCGTGGCCCTGGCCCAGGCGCTGGTGGCCGAGCCCGATCTCCTGCTGCTCGACGAGCCCACCAATCATCTTGATCTGCCCGCCATCGAATGGCTGGAAGGACTCCTGAAGGACTTCAGCGGCAGCGTGCTGCTCATCACCCATGACCGGCGCTTCCTGGATAATGTCGCCACCCGCATCATCGAGCTCGACCGCGGCCAGCTCACCAGCTTTCCCGGTCGCTTTCGCGATTATCAGCGCAAGAAGGCCGAACTGCTGGCGGTCGAAGCCGAGCACAACGCCCAGTTCGACAAGGTACTGGCCCAGGAAGAAGCCTGGATCCGCCAGGGCGTCCAGGCCCGCCGCACCCGCAATGAGGGCCGCGTGCGCCGCCTGGAGCAGTTGCGCCGCGAGCGCACCGAACGCCGCGAGCGCCAGGGCAATGTCAGCCTCAACCTCGATACCGGCCAACGCTCCGGGCAACTGGTCGTCGAGCTCAAGGACGTGCAGAAATCCTATGGCGACAAGACCGTCATCCGTGATTTCTCCACCCGCATCCTGCGCGGTGACCGCGTCGGCCTGCTCGGCCCCAATGGCGCCGGCAAGACCACCCTGCTGAAGCTCTTTCTCGGCGAGCTCAAGCCCGACAGCGGCACCGTGCGCCTCGGCACCAAGCTCCAGATCGCCTACTTCGACCAGTTGCGCGAACAGCTCGACCCGGAAGCCACCCTGATCGACACCGTCAGCCCCGCTTCCGACTTCATCGAGATCGGCAACGAGCGCCGTCATGTGATCGGCTATCTCGGCGAGTTCCTGTTCCCGCCGGAACGCGCCCGTTCGCCGGTCAAGGCGCTCTCCGGCGGTGAGCGCAACCGCCTGCTGCTCGCCCGGCTGTTCACCCAGCCCGCCAACGTGCTGGTGCTGGACGAGCCCACCAATGACCTCGATCTCGAAACCCTGGAAATGCTCGAGAACCTGCTGACGGACTATCAGGGCACGCTGTTTCTGGTCAGCCATGACCGTGAGTTTCTGGAAAATACCGTCACCCAGATCATCGCCTTCGAGGGTGACGGCCGAATCGAGGAATACGCCGGCGGCTATGACGACTGGGCCCGCGCCCATGCCGCAAAGACTGCCGCGGCCAAGGCCGCGCCCGCTCCCACGGTCCAGAAGCCTGCCGCCAGCCCCATCCCCAAACCAGCCAACAGCCCATCCAGGCTATCGTTCAAGGAAAAAAAGGAACTGGAGGAACTTCCCGCCCGCATCGAGCAACTGGAAGCGCGTCAGCGCAGCATCGGGGAGGAACTGGGCAACCCTGTCATCTACAAGGATGATCCCAAAAAGGCCGCCACCCTGCAGGCCGAGGCCGAAAGCATCGGTCGCGAACTCGAAAGCGCCTATGCACGCTGGGAGGAACTGGAAGCGAAGCAGTCAGGTTGAACTGGCCTTGCACCGGAACCATCCAGCAGAAAGGCCCTGTTTCCAGGGCCTTTTTTCCAGCTTTGAAAGCAGCTCCAGCAACTAGAACGGCAGTTCCAGCCCCGGCTCCACCTGCAACAGCAGGCTGCGGAACTGCTCCTGAATGCGCTTGAGCGCCTCGGGACTGTCCGCCTCGAAACGCACCACCACCGCCGGCTGGGTATTGGAGGCCCGCGCCAGGCCCCAGCCATCCGGGAACTCCACGCGGATGCCATCGAGATCGATGATCTTCGCATCCGGAAAATTCGCCGCCTTCTTGAGATCATCCACCAGGGTGAAATTGCGGCCCTCCGGCGTGTCGATGCGCAGCTCCGGCGTGGAAAAACCCTTGGGCAGGCTGCGCAGCACCTCGCCCGGCGCGCGGGGATCGCGGCTCAGGATCTCCAGCAGGCGCGCGCCGGTGTACATGGCGTCATCAAAGCCGTACCAGCGCTCCTTGAAGAAGATGTGCCCGCTCATCTCGCCCGCCAGCGGCGCCTGCATTTCCTGCATCTTGCTCTTGATCAGGCTGTGACCGGTCTTCCACATCACCGCCTTGCCGCCCGCCTCATTGATGGCTGCCGGCAGGAAGCGCGAGCACTTCACGTCAAAGATGATCGGCGCGCCGGGATTGCGCGAAATCACGTCCTGGGCCAGCAGGATCATCTGCCGGTCCGCCCAGATGATCTCGCCACCGGGGGCCACCACGCCCAGCCGGTCGCCATCGCCATCAAAGGCCAGCCCAAGATCGAGATCCTTTTCATCCACCAAGCGGATCAGGTCCTGCAGGTTCTTTTCGACGGTGGGATCCGGATGATGATTGGGGAAATTGCCGTCCACCTCGGTAAAGATGCCGTGCACCTCGCAGCCGAGTTCCTGGAAAAGCTGCGGCGCCACCGCACCCGTCACGCCATTGCCGCAATCGATGCCGATGCGCAGCGGCCGCGCCAGCTTCACGTCGCCGACGATGCGCTGGATATAGTCCCAGCGAATATCGACGTTCTCGACATGGCCCTGGCCGGTGACGAAATCCTTGTTCTCGATGCGCTGGCGGATTTCCTGGATCTGCTTGCCATGCAGGGTGCCACTGCCAAGCATGCTCTTGAAGCCATTGTAGTCGGCAGGATTATGGCTGCCGGTCACCATCACGCCGCCCTCGGCCTGCAACTGGAACACCGCGTAATAGAGCGTGGGCGTCGGCACGCGCTCCACATCGATCACCGTGCAGCCGGTGCTGACCAAGCCCTTGCTCAGCGCATCCAGGAAACGCGGGCCCGACAGGCGGCCATCGCGCCCGACCACCATGCGGGAAAGCCCCCGGCTGCGGGCCTCGCTGCCAATCGCCCGACCGATGTCATAGACCAGCTCATCGGTCAGATCACGATCGACAATGCCGCGAATGTCGTACTCACGAAAGATACCTGCGGGAACTGCCATAGCGTCTCCTTTGTCGTTTTGGAATTGCGCCTCGATCCGGCAAGCATACCCGAGTGGGACACGCTCGCCCAGAGACTGATGCATCTGATGACTATGATACGGGCGCGGCTGGGGCAATGCTGCTAGGACTTTGGGCGGAGGATGGCAACAGCAGGAACAGTGACAGACCAGACCCGTTTTACGAGCCTGGCCGGGTTGCAAGTTTTACCAGGCTTTACTGCCCGCAGGGCAGCTCGTGGCATCAGGCGCAAGCGTGAAGGCGCTGCCATTCTCGCGCCAGCACTTCACATTCTGATTGTTGACGGCGAACTGGTAGCTGCCCAGCCCATTCGCATTTTTACCTGCGGCATTGGCAGTGAAATTCTGGCCACTGTTGGCAGTGGCAATGGCATAGTCGAAGTATCTTGCCTGCGTGGACGCATTCCAGGCGAGAACACCATCAGTACTGGTCGAAGAACTGGGCGCGGAGGCAGCCGCAGCTACCCCACCCGCATAGACCCGGTAATCCTGATAGAACTGCTCCTGCAGGGTCTGCAACTGCAGCAGGTTGCTCTTGGCCTCGGTCAGCTTGGCCTTGCTGGTGTACTCGTTGTAGTTGGGGATGGCGATGGCAGCGAGAATGCTGATGATCGCTATCACGATCATGAGTTCGATCAAGGTAAAACCTGCTTCTTTTTTGTTCACGTCCTGCCCACCCTGAAAGCCTGTTGAATAGTTGAATAAGAGACCCAAGCAGGTTTCATGCCCAACGGCGCGCCAGTCAGGCCCGGCATCAATAGCCTGTCCGCCTGGCGAATGCGCGCCAGCACTGACACAAGTGGGATTTTTCACACGCCTCACTGACGATTTTTGTCATCTACAAAGCTGCCCAGCCAGCAGAATCTTGAGCATTCACAAGGGATAGGGCGCTGGCACGCCCCTTGCTAAACGAAAAGTGGAAGCAAGGAGGGCACGCAAAGCCTCCTTCAGCCAGTACCGGGAACGAGGCTTTGACGCCAGCGCCCGCAGTGATGCCCGGAATTTCTGAGCCAGGCCATCCTGCACAGCGAGGCCATCAGGGACCATGAACCCTAATGCATGACCACAAAGAGGAGTAGAAAATGCTCAAGCTAAGAAGCGCAAAAGAAAGGAAGGAGCAGGGCTTCACCCTGATTGAATTGATGATCGTGGTGGCGATTATCGGCATTCTGGCGGCGATCGCGATTCCGCAGTTTACGCAGTATCGGGAAAGGGCCTATGACAAGGCGGCTCAAAGTGATGCGCGAAACCTCCTCACCTCAGCAACTGCCAACGCCGAGTGAAGCTAGTCACTCCAAAGGAAACGTTATGAAAAAAGCTATATATCTTCTGATTGGCGGAGTTTTGGCATCAGCCCCCCTCATTGCTACTTCTGCGGACAGCACCGGTACTGTAACGGCTACAGCAGCTGAGACAAAATCTGCTGCCGTCACTACTGGAGGAATGATTACTAACGCATTTACCGTCCAGCTCTCAAAAGGCGTAAGTGCTGGATGGACCTTTAGTGATGCAACTGGAGCGGTACAAACAAAACACGCTAGCTCCAAGCATGGATATGGCGGCAGCACACAAGGCGGATCTGTAAACCAATGCTCTTCGGATATGACAGCCGTTGCTGCTCCTACGGCTTCTTCTAGTGGCTGTTAAAATACTTTAGCTTTATGCTGCAACACTTCCTCATCGCCTGGCGCTCCGGCCTTCGTAGCCGGAGTTTCCAGGCGCTTTTCATTCTCGGCCTGCTGGCCATGGGCGGCGCCTATCTCGCCGCCGAATTCTCCGGCCGGCAGCCCGCCACGGTGGCCCTCGATGTCGGCCTGTCCGCCATCCGCGCCATCGGGCTTCTGCTGGTGCTCTTCTGGGCCCAGGAACTGATTGCCAAGGACATCGAGCGGCGCACCGTCTTTTCCGCCCTCGCCTATCCCGTACCACGATCTTCCTATCTGCTGGGCCGCTATGTCGGCATCCTCGGCCTGCTCGCGCTGGCCCTGCTGCTGCTTGCAGCACTCCTGACCGCTACCGTGTACCTGGTGGCTGGCGGCTATGCCCAGGCCCTGCCCGTGAGCCTCGGCGCCAACATTGCCTGGACCCTGGCCTACAGCTTTCTCGATCTCGCGGTGATTGCCGCATTCACAGTGTTCGTGGCGAGCTTCGCCGCCACGCCGCTGCTGCCCTTTGCGCTGGGCCTGGCCTTTGCGCTGGCCGCCCGTAGCCTTGGTCCTGCCCTGGAATTTCTGAGCAGTGGCAGCAGCGCCGCCCAGGATCTCTCGAAAGAGCTGCAACCGAGCCTCGATCTCATCCGCTGGCTGCTGCCCGATCTCTCGCGCCTCGACCTGCGCCCGCTCGCGCTCTACAACCAGTGGCCCAGCATCGATGCCCTGCTCTGGCCGGCGCTCATGGCCATCGGCTACATCGGCATCCTGCTGGCCATTGCGGTGCTGATCTTCCGGCGACGCGAGTTTGCCTGAGGCTTGCTTTCTTTGGTTAGCCAACTAATATGGCTAATGAGCGAGGAAGACACGATGACCCAGATCAACATTCATGAAGCGAAAACACAGCTCTCCCGGCTGATTCAGGCAGCCCTGAGCGGGGAAGAAATCATCATCGCCAAGGATCATAAGCCGCTGGTCAAACTGGTACCCCTTGAACAACCCAAGGCAAGGCGCGAACTCGGCAGCGCGCGCGGACAGATCAAGCTGTCCGAAGATTTTGATGCGCCGCTGGATGACTTCCAGGACTACCGTTGATGCGGCTACTGCTTGATACCCACGTCTTTCTGTGGGCACTCATGGACGACCCAAAGCTCAGTGGAATTGCCAGAGAGGCCTTTCTGGACCCGGCCAATGACCTGCTCTTGAGTGTGGCGAGCACTTGGGAAATCGCGATCAAGGCAAGCCTTGGCAAGCTCGACATGCCGAAACCTCTGGGGCGCTTCCTGCGCCAGCAACTGGAGCGCAACACCATCAGCCTGTTGCCCATCGAGCTGAACCACGCGGTACGGGTAGCCACTTTGCCCTTTCATCATCGCGATCCTTTCGACCGCCTGCTGCTGGCGCAGAGTCTGGAAGAACAGCTGCCGATCCTCAGCGCCGATACCGTCCTGGATGCCTATGAGGTGCAGCGGCTATGGTAAGCCGGGAAGCCTTGTTTGCTGGACTGCTGCTGATCCTGGCGATTGGGGGCTATGTGGCCGGCCAGCAGCACAGCCAGCCCCTCTCCCGCCCCAAGGCCTCGGAAAGCATTCGGGTGGCCCTGCCGGTGACCGCCCAGGTGCTACTGGCCGGCGGCGACCGCTATCTGGCCGCAAACATCGGCACCTTCCGCGCCATGATGGTCGGTACCGAGAACCTCGATGCCGATGGCTACCGGGTGCTGGCGCGGGTGCAGCAGGACGCCGCCCGCCTGAACCCGGCGCAGGAAGACAATTACTATACCGCGCAATCCATCCTGCCCTGGGCCGGTGAGGTCGCCCCGACTCAGGACATCCTGCGACGCGCCACGGCAGCGCGCCCCCATGACTTCCTGCCACCGTTTTTTCTGGGCTTCGATTACTTTTACTTCGACCATGAACCAGCAACAGGGGCCAACTGGATCAAGCTGGCCGCGAACCGCAGCGAGCCGCAGAACCGCGAGGCCCTGCTGAACATTGCCGGGCGCTGGTACGAAAAGGGCGATGATCCGCGTTTCGCCATCCAGATGATCGAAGGCCTGATGCAAAGCACGCGCAACGCCGCATTGAAGCAGTATCTCGGCCTGCGGGTTCAACGCCTGCAGGGCTTGCTGGCGCTCAGAGAGGCCGCTGCGCGCTTTCAAAAAGCCAGCGGCAAGCCCGCATCCAGGCTCGATGAGCTCGTGCGGGCAGGCTTCATCGCGCAGCTTCCAGCCGATCCCCTGGGCCAGGGCTATGCCCTGGACGCCACCGGCCAGCCCATCCTCATCACGCCAAAGAAACCAGGCTAAGGCACCATGTCCATACCGGCCATCGAACTAGACAACCTGCAGAAAATCTATCGCGACAAGCGCTTTCGCGCCGTGACCGCACTCGGTGGGGTCAGCCTGCGCGTCGATCCGGGCGAGGCCTTCGGCTTTGTCGGGCCCAATGGCGCGGGCAAGAGCACCACCATCAAGATCCTCACCGGCATTCTCAGGCCTTCAGGCGGCGAGGCGCTCATCCAGGGCATGGACGTGCAGGATCACCGCGCGCGCCGGCAGCTCGGTTACGTGCCGGAAAATCCCTATCTTTATGATTATCTCTCGCCGCTGGAGATGCTGCGCATCGGCGCGCGCATGCGCGGCATGGCCCGCAGCGGCCTCAAGGCGCACTGCATGGACTGGCTGGAGCAGTTCGGGCTGGCGGCGGTGGCGAAAAAACGCATCCGCCATCTCAGCAAGGGCATGACGCAGCGGGTGGCCCTGGCCCACGCCCTGGTGGGGAATCCGCAGCTACTGATCCTCGATGAACCGCTGTCTGGCCTCGATCCGCTCTGGCGCCAGACCGTGGTCAACATCCTCATGGCCTACCGCCGACAGGGCGGCACCATCTTCTTTTCATCGCACATCCTGAGTGATGTGGAGCAACTCGGGGATCGCTTCGGCATCATCCATAAAGGCCGCCTGCGCACGCTGGGCTCGCCCGCGGAGCTGCGTGGCGGGCGCAGCAAGGAGAGCCTGGTGGTCAGCCAGGGCGAGAGTCCCCTGCCCGAGGCCGCAAGGCGGCCCGATGGCAACTGGGAGCAGCAGGTGCAAGCCGCATCGCTCTGGGCCCACCTGCAGATGCTCCAGGCCGCCGGGCATCAGATCCTGGAGATCCGGCCCGTTGGCCTGCGGCTGGAGCAGACCTTCATGCAGTTCATTCAGATGGAAGACATCAAGGACGCCAGCGCTACACCGGTGACTTAGGCGCCGGTGCCTGCGAGCAGCCCTTCGGGTTGCTCACCCGCCGGGCCAGCATGGCGGCCTCGCGATTGTCCGGCAGCTCGCGCAAGAGCACCGCGCTCAGGCTGGCGGCATCCTGGCGCAAACCAAGATCACAGGCGATTTCCGCCGTGTTGTAGCGCAACTGCGCCAGATCCTGGCGCCGCAGGGGCCGGTCCAGGCCGGCTCGCAGCAGCGCATATCCCTTGTCGTTTTCCTGCCGGTTGAAATAGCGCTGGGCCAGCATCATGCGTGGCTCCAGGGCCTGCGGGTTGTATTTCAGCGCCCGGTTCAGCAAGGCCTCCGCCCGCGCCTGCCCGTCGGGCCAGAGCGCCGGCTGGTCCATCAGCAGGCGCGCCTCGGCCAGCAGTGGCCCCAGCGCGCGCGGGTTGCCCTTCAGCGCGGCCTCATAGCCGGCCAGGGCATCCTCTGCGAGCGATTTTTTCTGCGCGGCTGTCACGGGCTTTGCCAGCAGGCGCGCTTCCCAGTCCGCCAGATACAGATGCGGCGCAGGCGCCAGTGGCCGCAGAATGCTAAGCGCCTGCGCCGTTTTCAGGGCGAGCTGCTCGGGAGCCATCTGCGTGTAGCGCGATGCAAGGCGCATGAAGGCAGTGTCCGGGCGTCCAAGCTGCGAGACCGCGGCGTCCAGCATCAGCACACTGGCCGGCCAGGCCAGTAGCAAGGCCAGGGTCAGGCGGGCAAGCGCCGGGCGTAGCTGCAGCGCCGCGAGCAATGGCCGGGTGAGCTGCTGTGGGTGTGTCAGCTGATAGGCGCGCCCGAGCATCAGTCCCGCCAGCAGGCTGATGGGCAGGTTGTAGAAGATGAAATTGACCGCGGCGTGGGCGCTGATGGCAAGTCCGGCAATATAAAGACCAAGCGCCTCGACCTGGCGCGGATCATCAGGATGACGCAGGGAGCGCCAGCCAAGCCACAGGAGTGCCAGGGCGAAGGCCATCAGGAAACCCAGATTCAGGGGCCCGCCTTCCTGGAGGTACTGCACATAGTCGTTGTGGGCGTAGGTGCCGGCGGATTCGCGCTCCTGCGGGGCGCGATATTCAGGATAGTAGATGAAATAGCTGCCAAGCCCGGTGCCCTCCGGGTGATCCCTGAAGATCTCCAGCGTGGAGGCCCACATGTCGAAACGCGAGCCCACCGAGCGGTCCTGCTTCATGAACTGGGCGTCCATGCGGCTGGCAAGCTGGTTATCGGAAATGACCGAAGTACTGACGAAGGCCAGCAGGGCCAGGCCCATTACCGCCAGGGCCTTGGACTTGAACGCGGGCTGGCGGCGCAGGCTCCAGAAGGCCAGCGGCAGGACCAGCAACCAGGCCAGGGTGCCACCGCGCGAGGCGGTAGTGAAAAAGGCGAACAAAAGCCCGGTGAGCAGCACTAGATATCCAATGCTGGCCCAGTCGCCGCCGCAGCGCTGGCGGTGCAGGAAAAAGCGCGCCAGTACCGGGAAGAACAGCAGGTTCAGGAGTGCCGCATAGCTGTTCCAGTCCAGCAGCGGCCCCTTGGGGCGGGAGCCCGGCGCTTCGATGTACTGCTGGATACCCCAACCGACCAGCACCAGGGCGCTGAGCATCAGCAAGGGCCAGAAGGCGCGCCAGGCGCGATCCGGGGCCGGGATGAGCTGCCAGCCGAGATAGGCCAGTGGCAGGCTGCCGAGAATCCAGAAATAGAACCAGCTCGTATAGGGCGTGCCCGACCAGAGCAGGGTAAGGCCGAACCAGCCTAGCCAGACAGCCATAAAGACAGTCAGCCGGCCGCGCGGCAACTGCAATCCATCCTTGCTGCGCCGCCAGAGCAGCAGACCGATCCAGGCGAGCAGCAGGATCATGCTCGATGCCAGCAGCGGAATGACCTGGCCATTGAAGGACCAACCCGTAATGAAGGCCAGCAGTGGGAGCAGCACGAGCAGTGGGTTCATGGTTTATTGTGACTCGCGGGCGCATGATCCCGGCAGTAACAGCGGCCGGGGTCCAGATTGTCGGTAAGGGCGTTGCTCCGGGGGAGGTAGGTGCCGCAGCGGGCGCACTGAACCATGTCCTGCGGCGCGGACGGGGCCGCTTCGGACCTTCTGGCAAGACGCTGGCGCGAGACGCGATAGACGCGCCAGGCCAGCCAGATGATGAACAGCAGCAGCAGATACTTCAACATATCCAAATCAGCAGGATTTGATGGCCGTTTTTTGATTTCCTGTGTCCTGAGCTACCCTGCCCTCCCTCTTCAGCAATGTAGTACATGGCTCGGCGCTTGTCATCCTGTCGCCATGTTTACTCGCGAGAATCCGGTTTCTGCCAGTTCATGAAGCCCTGCAGCAGATCAATCGGCAAGGGGAAGATTATGGTCGAGTTCTTCTCGCCGGCAATATCGGTCAGGGTCTGCAGATAGCGCAACTGGATGGCCGCGGGCGCGCCTGCCAGCACGCGGGCGGCATCCACCAGTTTTTCCGAGGCCTGATATTCGCCCTCGGCATGAATGATCTTGGCGCGGCGCTCGCGTTCGGCCTCGGCCTGGCGGGCGATGGCGCGGATCATGCTTTCCGGAATGTCCACGTGCTTGATCTCGACATTGGCGACCTTGATGCCCCAGGCATCGGTCTGGGCATCGAGGATGGTCTGGATATCCTTGTTGAGCTTGTCCCGCTCAGAGAGCATTTCATCGAGATCATGCTTGCCGAGCACGGAGCGCAGGGTGGTCTGGGAAAGCTGGCTGGTTGCAGCCGCGGCATTTTCGACCTGAATCACGGTCTTGGCTGCATCCACCACCCGGTAATAAATGACGGCATTGACCTTCACCGAGACGTTGTCGCGCGAAATCACGTCCTGGGTGGGCACATCCAGCACGATGGTGCGCAGGTCCACCCGCACCATCTGCTGCAGGATGGGGATCAGGATGAAAAGCCCCGGCCCCTTGACCTTCCAGAAGCGGCCCAGTTGAAACACCACCGCGCGCTCGTACTCGCGCAGCACCTTCAGGGATGCCGCGAGAAAGACGACGACCAGGATCAGCAGAAACATGAGAGCCGAGGACATGTTCACTCCTTTGGATGGTAATCAGGACAGGGAAGCAGCGTCCCTGATCGGTTCGACACTGAGAGTCAGGCCATGCAGCGCGGTGATCCGCAGCCTGTCGCCCTTGCGCACGGCTTGTGTGCTGCGTGCCTGCCAGGTCTCGCCGTCGGCATGCACCCAGCCCTCCCCGATGAAGTCCTCCAGGGCCTCGGCCTCGCCGCCGACGAGCCCCTCAACACCGGTGACCACCGGCCGCTGACGCGCCTTGAGCGCCAGCACGGCGATGCCGAATATGACAGCGGCGCTGGCCAGCGCGGCAGTGGCGATCAATAGCCAGGAGATACCAAAACCGGGAATTTCACTATCCATGAGCATCACCGAACCGAGCACGAATGCGACCAGACCCCCAAGCCCCAGGGCACCGAAACTCGGTACGAAGGCTTCCGCCGCGATAAACATCAACCCCAGGAACATGAGGGCAAGCCCAGTATAGTTCACCGGCAGCACCTGGAAGGCAAAGAGCGCCAGCAGCAGCGAGATCGCGCCAAGCACGCCGGGCAGCACGAAACCGGGGCTGGCCAGTTCGAAGATGATGCCATAGACGCCGATGAGCATCAGGATGTAAGCGATGTTGGGATCGGTGATCGTCGCCAACAGGCGGTTGCGCCAGTCGGGCATCTGTGTTTGTACCGGGGCATCCCTGAGCGCCAGCGTGTGGGTCCCGGTTGTGGTGCGAACGGTCTGGCCATCGAGCTGGCGCAGCAGCGCTTTTGTGTTGGGCGCAAGGCGATCGATCACGCGCAGTTGCAAGGCCTGCTCCGCAGTCAGGGTGGCGGCCTCTCGCACCGCCCGTTCCGCCCAGTCGGCATTGCGCTCACGAAGCTGCGCCAGCGAGCGGATGTAAGCGATGGCATCATTGAGCTGCTTGCGTTCCATGGCATCAGGCGCGCCTGCCTCATCTGTCGGCTGTTTCTCGCCACCACCACCGAACTGCACCGGAGTGGCTGCGCCAAGATGGGTACCGGGCGTCATGGCGGCGATGTGGGCGGCATAGAGGATATAGGTGCCGGCGCTCGCAGCCCGGGCGCCGGCTGGCGTGACATAGACCGCCACGGGCACCGGCGAGGCCAGTATCCTGCTGATGATGGCGCGCATGGATGTATCCAGCCCGCCGGGCGTATCGAGTTCGATCAGCACGAGCTGGGCATTGGTCTCCTGCGCCCGCGCCAGACCCTGCCCGACGTACTGATCCGTCGCCGGGCCAATGGCGCCTTCGATGCGCATGACAAGCACCGGCGCGCTCTGCGCCTGGGCAATTCCGGCGCCTGCGAACCAGGCAAACAGAAAGGCCAGGACGGGCAAAAGCGTTATCAGGAAAGGCCGGGCTGCTTGGCATTTTCCGATATCCGGTCCACTGGCCCCGTACTGGATCATATGCCGTTCTCCATGACTGGGGTCCAGGCAGCGCCTGCAGGCTGCCTGCAACGGTAGGCAATCAACCTATCTTTCCAGTATAGACCCAAGCTGCCCACTTGACGTTCTCTCTTCGTTCTCCTTATGATAGCGCACAAATGGAGAACATACCCGGGAGGATACATGACACCACGCCAGCAGGACATACTCAGCATCATTCGCGAGTATCAGCAGGAATTTGGCTATCCGCCCACCCTGAGCGAGCTTGGTGAGCGCCTGGGCATCAGCGCCAAGAGTGCCGTGCGCAAGCACGTGCAGGCCCTGGCCCGCGATGGCTTCATCCGGCTCACCGCACATCGGGCGCGCGGCATCGAACTGGCCGAACTGGGCGGCAGGGTCACGGTACGATTGCTGGGGGCCATCGCCGCCGGCCAGCCCATCGAGGCGGTGGAGATCCCGGAAGAGATCGAGCTGGGCGAGTTCCTGCTCGGCAGTGGCGCGCACTATGCCCTGCGCGTCAAGGGCGACTCGATGATGGAAGACGGCATTCTCGATGGCGACGTGGTCATCATCGAACCGCGCCCGACCGCCCGTGCCGGCGAGGTGGTGGTGGCCCTGGTGGATGGCGAGAACGCCACGCTCAAGCGCTTCTATCCACAGGGCGACATCATCCTGCTGGTGCCCGCTAACAGCAGCATGCAGGCCATGGAGTATCCCGCCAGCCGGGTCTGCATCCAGGGCGTGGTGATCGGGCAGATGCGCAGCTATCAGCGCTGATGCCCTTGCCCTCCTGCCCTCCCGGACTTAGGCTCGTCACATGTCCCTGATCGATGCCATCGCAGCCGCCATTCATGCCGCTACCGGGGAGGCCTTCACGCCGCGGGAAAGCCGGGACCTGGCAGGCGGCTGCATCAATGAGGCCCTGCTGCTCGATGATGGCCGCAGGCGGTTTTTCGTCAAGCTCAACCGCGCGGATCTGGCTGACATGTTCGAGGCCGAGGCCGAAGGACTTGCCGTCATGGCGGCAACGCAGGCCATCCGCGTGCCCCGGCCGGTTTGCAGCGGCGTCAGCGGCGGGCAGGCTTATCTCGTGCTGGAATACATCCCGCTTGGCAAGCCGGGAAGGCAGGGGGGCGTAGCGCTCGGCCAGGCGCTGGCGCAAATGCACCGCCATGTCCAGCCACGCTTTGGCTGGCATCGCGACAACACCATTGGCAGCACGCCCCAATGCAATGACTGGCAGACGGACTGGACCACCTTCTGGCGCGATCAGCGTCTGGGATTTCAGTTAGAACGGGCAGCGCAGCAGGGCCATGGGCGCGAACTGCAAACGCGCGGCGAAAAGTTGCTGAGTTGTCTCCCAATGCTTTTGAAAGGACATCAGCCGCAGGCCTCGCTGCTCCACGGTGATCTCTGGAGCGGCAATCATGCCTTCGATGAGCACGGCGCGCCGGTGATCTTCGATCCAGCGCTTTACTATGGCGATCGCGAGACGGATATCGCCATGACCGAGCTTTTCGGGGGCTTTCCGCCGGATTTTTATGCCGCCTACCGCGAAGCCTGGCCGCTCGATGCCGGCTATGCGCTGCGCAAGACCCTCTACAATCTCTACCACGTCCTGAATCACCTCAATCTCTTTGGCGGCGGCTATCTGGCCCAGGCCCGGCGCATGATCGACAGTTTGCTGGCGGAGTGCCGCTGATTGACGCGTCAACAAGCCAGGACCAAGGTCTTACATTCCTCTGCGGCCTGTTCATCAAGCTGTCACAAGGCCGAACTATGATATGGCAAGACAGGCCGGAGAGGAGCAACCGTCATGAATCATCCCACCGCAACAGGCATTCGCCAGCTACGCGAACAGGCAGGACTGGACCCCACAAGCATTGCCCGGCGTCTGGATCTGTCGCTGCAGGATTACCTGGCCATCGAGGCCGGGCAGCAGCCAATCCCCCAGCGCACCTGGTGTCAGATGCAATCCCTGCGTTATGAGTTCAAAAGTCTTTTCGGGGAAACGCCGAGATCCGCCGCCTGAACGCAGGAAAGCCGGGGTACCCCGCAGGATACCCCGGCTTTCAACACGCCATCTAGCGTGACAGCGCCAGCATGAGCTGATTCAGGCGCGCCACGAAGGCTGCCGGATCTTCCAGTTGTCCGCCCTCGGCCAGCACGCCCTGCTCCAGCAGCAGGCGCGACCAGTCGCCAAAGCGCTCGCCGTCCTGCTCGGCCTCCAGCCGCTTCACCAGCGGGTGCCCCGGATTGACTTCCAGCACCGGCTTGCTCACCGGCACATCATGGCCGGCGCGTTTGAGCATCTGCTGCATGTAAAGCGCCATGTCCTGCTCATTGAGCACGATGCAGGACGGTGAGTCGGTGAGCCGATGCGACACCCGCACCTCGGCGACTTCATCCCCGAGCGCGCTCTTGATGCGCTCCACCAGGCCCTTGGCTTCCTGCTCGATCTTTTCCTGCTCGGCCTTTTCCTCGGGGCTGCCGATCTTCGAGAGGTCCAGGTCACCCTTGGCCACCGACTGGAAGGCCTTGCCCTGGAACTCGAAGAGATGGCTCATCAGCCACTCATCGACACGATCCGACAACAACAGCACCTCGATGCCCTTCTTGCGGAAGATCTCCAGATGCGGGCTGTGACGCGCGGCATTGTAGCTCTCGGCGGTGATGAAATAGATCTTCTCCTGCCCAGGCTTCATGCGGTTGATGTAATCCTCCAGCGAAACGGTCTGCTCGGCGCTGTCGTTCTCGGTCGAGGCAAAGCGCAGCAGCTTGGCGATCTGCTCGCGGTTGGCGTAGTCCTCGCCCGGCCCCTCCTTCATCACCCGGCCAAATTCCGTCCAGAAGGTCTTGTATTTCTCGGGCTCGTCCTTGGCAAGGCCTTCCAGCAGGCCCAGCACCTTCTTGACCGAGCCGGCGCGCATGTTGTCGATCAGCTTGTTGGACTGGAGGATCTCGCGCGAGACGTTCAGCGGCAGGTCGCTGGAGTCAATCACGCCGCGAATGAAGCGCAGATAGCGCGGCATGAGCTTTTCCGCGCCGTCCATGATGAATACCCGGCGCACATAGAGCTTCACGCCATGCGGCTGATCGCGGTCAAAGAGATCAAAGGGCGCCTTGGACGGGACATACAGCAGCGAAATGTACTCCTGATTGCCCTCCACCCGGTTGTGGGTCCAGGCCAGCGGATCCTGGAAATCATGCGCCACATGCTTGTAGAAGGCCTTGTATTCGTCCTCGCTGATCTCGTTGCGCGGCCGCGCCCAGAGCGCCGAGGCCTTGTTGACCACTTCCCATTCGTCGGTGGGCTCATCCTGCTCGTTGCGCTTGCGCATCTCGATCGGCAGCGGGATATGATCGGAGTAGGTCTGGATGACCTGACGCAGACGCCAGTCATTCAGA
This sequence comes from Thermithiobacillus plumbiphilus, assembly GCF_038070005.1. Lineage (NCBI taxonomy): Bacteria > Pseudomonadati > Pseudomonadota > Acidithiobacillia > Acidithiobacillales > Thermithiobacillaceae > Thermithiobacillus > Thermithiobacillus plumbiphilus. Next base: position 52,465 of record NZ_JBBPCO010000012.1, read on the forward strand.
AACTCGTCCTCGCCCTCTTTCAGGTGCAGCACCACTTCGGTGCCACGCGCCGGGTGCTCGACCGTCTCCAGCGTGTAGGCGCCCGATCCATCGGACTCCCAGCGCACGCCATGCTCGGCCGTCATGCCCGCGCGACGGGTAGTGAGCGTCACCCGGTCGGCAACGATGAAGGCCGAGTAGAAGCCCACGCCGAACTGGCCGATGAGGTTGGCGTCCTTGGACTGCTCGCCACTGAGCTTGCTGAAGAACTCGCGGGTACCGGAACGGGCGATGGTGCCGATGTTCTGGATCACCTCCTCGCGATTCATGCCGATGCCGTTGTCCGTGATCGTGATGGTCCGCGCCGCCTTGTCAAAATCTACCCGGATGCGCAGCTCGGCATCGTTCTCGTACAGCGAAGGATCGGACAGCGCCTCGAAGCGCAGCTTGTCACAGGCATCCGAGGCATTGGAGATCAGTTCGCGGAGGAAGATGTCCTTGTTGGAGTACAGGGAATGGATCATGAGGTGCAGCAGTTGCTTCACCTCGGTCTGGAATTCCAGGGTTTCCTTGTGGTGCTCGACGGCCATGCGGACGCTCCTTGCTTATTTGAACGAATCTGCAGGCAGGATGGGGGCACTGGCTGGCGAATTCAAGGCTCGGTTCTGGAAACGATTGAAAACACCCGCATGCAGGATACCTATGCATACTGCATTGCCATGTAGCAGATCAGGGAACCCGGCTCTGGGGCCTGAGATTTGCTGGGGGCGGGGCATTATTGATAGCATGATGGAATGGAGGGCGCCATGGCTGATGACACTGAAAATCTTGTGCTGGAACATCTCAAGGCGATTCGCGCCGATCTGGCCGCGGCGCGCGATGACCTGCGCGACCTGACCCACCGTACGGGCCGGGTAGAACTAGCCATCGCTGGGTTACGTCGGGACATGGCGCACTTTGATGAAAGTCACGCGTAAATCAGTGTACGCATGGATCGGCTGAACGACCGGATCGAGCGCATCGAACGGCGACTGGAATTGCAACCCTAGCCGGATCATCATGGTCAACCCGCCCCCATCATTGCGGGCCGGCCCGACCCAAGCTGGGGCGATGCTGCGCCAAATTCCGCGCTAATCAGTGCCAAGTCTTGCGCCCGGCTACACTCGTGGAGCAAAATCGGAGCAAGAAAAAGGGTTTAGCCGGAGAGCTAAACCCTTTGATTTATATGGTCGGGGCGAGAGGATTCGAACCTCCGGCTTCTGCCTCCCGAAGGCAGCGCTCTACCAGGCTGAGCTACGCCCCGTCAATCTTCGAGAACTAAAACTGTCTTTCCACCGAGAAATCGGCTAGATAGGCCAGTGCATCGCGCTGTGGACCAGCAGGCAGGATGTCCAGCGTGGACTTGGCCTGGCCGGCGATCTTGCGGGCAAGCCCAAGAGTATATTCAATTGCTTTTGTCGACGCAATGATTTCCAGCACCTGATCCAGGCTGCCCAGCCCTTCCTCCGCCAGCGCCTGACGCAGGACGGCCTGTCCGGCAGGGTCCGACTCGCGCATGGCATGGATGAAGGGCATGGTCGGCTTGCCTTCCGCCAGATCGTCCCCAACGTTCTTGCCGAGCGTGGCGGACTCGGCACTGTAATCCAGGGCGTCATCGATCAACTGGAAGGCCGTACCGAGCAGGCCGCCGTACTCGGCCAGTGCCAGTTCCTCGGCTGGCGGGCGCTCGTTGATCACGGCGCCGATGCGCGCAGACGCTTCGAACAGCTTGGCCGTCTTGGCGCGGATCACGGCAATGTAGGCGGCTTCATCGAGATCGGGATTCTGGGTATTTTCGAGCTGCTGGACCTCGCCCTCGGCAATCACGCTGGTCGCTTCGGCCAGGATCTTCAGGATGCGCAGGTCACCATCGGCCACCAGGACCTCGAATGACCGGGCATAGAGAAAGTCGCCCACCAGCACGCTGGCGGCATTGCCCCAGACCTGGTTGGCGGTGGCCTGATTGCGGCGCATCTCCGAACCGTCCACCACATCATCGTGCAACAGTGTGGAGGTGTGGATGAATTCGATGACTGCCGCCAGCGGGATGTGCCGGCTGCCCTGATAGCCGAACAGCCGGGTGGCCAGCAGCAGCACCATGGGCCGCAGCCGCTTGCCGCCGCTGGCGATCAAGTAGCTTCCCAGCGCGGGAATGGTGGGCACGGCCGATTGCATCTGCCCCTGAATAGCCCGGTTCACTGCCTCCATGTCCGCAGCTACGAGCGATTTGACGTCTTCCAGATTCATGGCACCATTTAAAGGCTTCGAAGGGGCAGGATGAACGGTTTCTAGTTGCGGGGAAGCCGGAAAATAGCGCCATCTTAGGGGCCCTGTTCCATCAGTGTCAAGGTGGCGCGCCCTGGCTGGCAGCCCATCAGACGTGGCCTCAGCAGAATATTGACCTTGACCTGCCGAATCGGTAGTATTGCCGCCTTTACGAAGCGTGGCAGTGCGGGCCACCTTCCCCTGTCACGATTTGCAAGATCAAAGGTTTGGAGGTTCTGGCATGTACGCGGTAATTGAAACCGGCGGCAAGCAGTACAAGGTAGCCGTAGGCGACTCCCTGCGAGTCGAGAAGCTGGAAAATGACGAAGGTAGCGAAGTTACCCTCGAACGCGTGCTGATGGTCGGCGATGGCGACAACATCCAGGTGGGTCGCCCCCTGCTCGATGGCGCCCGCGTGACCGCGGTGGTGGCCACGCAGGGCCGCGCCAAGAAGGTCCACATCTTCAAGATGCGCCGGCGCAAGCACTACCGCAAGAGCCAGGGCCATCGCCAGTATTTCACCGAGCTGAAGATCACTGGCATCAGCGCCTAACGAACACTGTAGAGGTCAATCTCCATGGCACACAAGAAAGCAGGCGGTTCTTCCCGCAACGGCCGCGATTCCCATTCCAAGCGACTGGGCGTCAAGCGCCACGACGGCCAGTTCGTGCTGGCTGGCAACATCCTGGTCCGCCAGCGCGGCACCAAGATTCACCCCGGCGAGAATGTCGGCATCGGCAAGGATGACACCCTCTTTGCCAAGGCCACCGGCAAGGTAGCCTTCGTGCGCCGCGGGCCGCAGAATCGCACCTACGTGCGCATCGTCGCCGAAGCAGAAGCTGTAGCGTAACAGCTGCCGCTTCACCCCCAAGGCCCTGCCAGGGAAACCTGGCGGGGCCTTGTGTTTGCAGGCGCCTGAAACTTGGGTTATCGCCTGCCCAGCATTACACTAGATGGAATTTCATCCATCCCGCGACGAGGGCGGACAACGAGTCAGCCCAGGATCAAATCAGCCATGCGTTTTATCGATGAAGTAAACATCAAGGTTGCCGCCGGCCACGGCGGGTCGGGCGCCGTCAGCTTTCGACGCGAGAAATTCGAGCCCATGGGCGGGCCGGACGGCGGCGATGGCGGCAAGGGCGGCGACGTCATCCTTGAAGCCACCGAAGGGCTCAACACCCTCATTGACTTTCGCTTCCAGAAAAACTACCAGGCCGAACGCGGCCACGGTGGGTCCGGACGCCAGAAAACCGGACGTTACGGGTATGACAAGGTCATTGCAGTGCCGGTTGGCACGGCTGTCTATGACCGTGACACCCAGGAGCTGCTGGGGGATCTCAGAGAGCCCGGCCAGCGCCTGATCGTGGCCAAGGGTGGGCGCGGCGGCAGAGGCAATCTCTGGTTCAAGTCGAGCACCAACCGCGCGCCGCGCCGTGCTGACCCTGGTGAAGAGGGCGAGGCTCGCGAACTGCACCTGGAGCTGCGCCTGCTGGCCGATGTCGGTCTGGTGGGCCTGCCCAATGCCGGCAAGAGCACCCTGATCCGCGCCGTCAGCGCCGCCCGCCCCAAGGTCGCCGACTATCCCTTCACCACCCTGCACCCGAATCTCGGCGTGGTCAGCGTGGAACCGCACAAGAGCTTCGTGCTGGCGGACGTGCCCGGTCTCATCGAGGGCGCCGCCGAAGGTGCGGGACTTGGCATCCGCTTTTTGAAGCACCTGACCCGCACCCGCCTGCTGCTGCACCTGGTCGACATTCAGCCCGTCGATGAAAGCGATCCGGCCGAAAACGTGCGCGTCATCGAAGGTGAACTGGCGCGTTACAGCGAGGCACTGGCAGCCCGACCGCGCTGGCTGGTGTTCAACAAGATGGACCTGATGTTGCCGGAAGAAAGCAGTGAGCGCGTCGCGGAAATCACCCGCGCCCTGGACTGGCAGGGGCCGGTATTCGCCATTTCCGCCGCCACCGGCCAGGGTTGCCGCGAACTGGCCGAAAAGATCTACTACGCATTGCAGGAACTCCCGCCGGCACCGCCGATCGTCGATCCGGAAGATGCAGACTGGGGCAAGACACCGGCAGCGCTCGATGAAGATGAGGCAGGTGACGACTGGGATGCCGACTGGGAAGACGATGACAAGGACTGAACGCCTGACCCGGGCACGCCGCTGGGTCGTGAAGATTGGCAGCGCCCTGCTGACCAACAATGGCCAGGGACTTGATGAGGCCGCCATCGGCCGCTGGGTGGCGCAGATGATCGAGCTGCGCCGGCAGGGGATCGAGCTGATCCTGGTATCTTCCGGCGCGGTTGCCGCCGGGATGCGTCGTCTGGGCTGGACCCAGCGGCCTGACAGCCTCAGCGCCCTGCAGGCGGCGGCAAGCGTCGGCCAGGCCGCCCTGGTGCAGACTTATGAGGAGCATTTTCAGCGCGGCGGCCTGCATACCGGCCAGATCCTGCTCACCCATGAAGACCTGCGCAAGCGCGGCCGCTATCTCAATGCCCGTGGCACACTGCGCACCCTGGTCGAGTTGGGCGTGGTGCCCATCATCAACGAGAACGACACCGTCGCCACCGAGGAAATCCGCTTCGGCGACAACGACACCCTCGCCGCCCTGGTCAGCAATCTCGTGGAAGCCGACCTGCTGGTCATTCTCACCGATCAGCAGGGACTTTATGAGGCCGATCCCCGCCGCAATCCCGAGGCACGCCTGCTGCCGGAAGTGGTAGCCGGAGACCCGGCCCTGGAGGCCATGGCCGGCGGCGCGGGCAGCGGCATCAGCCGCGGCGGCATGCTGACCAAGGTGCGGGCCGCCGGCCGGGCCGCCCGCTCGGGAACCGCCACGCTCATCGCCAGCGGGCATCATCCGGACGTGCTGCTCGCCCTGCGTGAAGGTGCGATGCTCGGCACCTATTTCAGTCCGCGCCTGGCACGCCTGGCAGCCCGCAAGCAATGGCTGGCGGGCCAACTGCAGGTTCAAGGCAAGCTGTTTCTGGATGCGGGGGCCGCGCGCGTGCTGCGCGAGGAAGGGCGCAGCCTGTTACCGGTGGGCGTCACCCGGCTTGAGGGGAATTTTCAGCGCGGTGACCTGGTCGCCTGCCTGGATCCGGAAGGCCGTGAAGTGGCCCGGGGACTGGTCAACTACGACTGGCAGGAAGCGCAGCAGCGGCTCGGCCGATCCAGCACGGAAATCGCCCAGCGCTTTGGCGCCCTGGATGAACCCGAGCTGGTGCATCGGGACAACCTGGTCTTGAGCGGCCACTGAAAATTTCACGGATACCGCCCAAAGCAAGGCGCCGCCACGAAAACCCGTAGCGGCGCATGAACTTCAATTCAGGCCGGAATACTAGGCGCTGGCGGAAAGCGCCTTGATGCGGGCCGACAGGCGGCTCTTGAGCCGGGCAGCCTTGTTCTTGTGGATGATACCCTTATCGGCAACGCGATCCATGGAAGACTCCGCGATCTTGAAAGCCTGCTGAGCCTGGGTCTTGTCACCAGACTGGACAGCCTTCAGCACCTTCTTGACATGGGTCCGGAAAGCAGAACGGTGGCCGGCATTCAGAAAGCGTTGGTCATTGTTCTGGCGGGCCCGCTTGCGTGCCTGTGCACTATTTGCCACTGCGATTCTCCTAAATGGAATGAGGTTTCGCCGGGATCATCGTCCCGATTGAAAGCCGCCAATTATTGGCGAAATAAGCCGCCTTGTCAAATCCACGAGCGCTTCAGCTTGCACGCCGATAGTGTAGAATTCCCCCATTTGCCAACAGCCGCCCGGCAAGGCCAGCGCAGATAGAAAGGAAGTCTCTTGAGCAGAAGCTTGATGAAGAGTGTGCTGACCATCGGGGCCAATACCATGGTGTCCCGGGTGCTGGGCTTCATTCGCGACATCATCCTGGCGCGCACCTTTGGCGCCTCGGCTCTGGCGGACGCCTTTTTCGTGGCCTTCCGGATACCGAACCTGTTTCGGCGCCTGTTTGGCGAAGGGGCCTTCGCCCAGGCCTTCGTGCCGGTCCTGGGTGAATACAAGGCCACCCGCAGCGAGCAGGATACCCGAGCCTTCATCGACGACGTCACCGGCTGGCTGGGGCTGGCGGTATTCGGCGTGACCCTGCTCGGGATGCTGACCGCCCCCTGGGTGGTGATGCTCATCGCACCGGGATTCAGCGACACACCTGACAAGTTCGCGCTGACAGTGGATCTGCTGCGCATCACCTTTCCCTATCTCTTCTTCATCTCCCTGACCGCCCTGGCCGGCGGCATCCTGAACACCTACGGCAAGTTTTCGGTGCCGGCCTTCACGCCGGTCTTTCTCAATCTGTCGATGATCCTTGCCGCGCTGGTGCTGGCGCCCTGGCTCGGCAATCCCGCGCTCGGCGTAGCCTGGGGCGTCTTCCTGGGTGGCCTGGTGCAACTGCTTTTCCAGATCCCCTTTCTGCTGCAGATCCGGCGCCTGCCGCGCCCCCGTCTGCGCCGGCGCGATCCGGGTGTCGCCAAGGTGCTCAAGCTGATGGGACCGGCCATCTTTGGTTCCTCGGTCGCCCAGATCAACCTCTTTCTGAGCACCATCCTCGCGTCCTTTCTGGCCAGCGGCAGCGTCGCCTATCTTTATTATTCCGACCGCCTGGTGGAATTCCCGCTGGGCGTCTTTGGTGTGGCGCTGGGAACCGTGATCCTGCCGACATTGTCCGAGCAACAGGCCACCCATGACCAGGAACGCTTCAACGGGACGCTGGACTGGGCACTGCGCCTGGTGGTCATCATTGGCATTCCGGCCACCGTGGGCCTGCTGATCCTTGGCGAACCCATGCTGATCAGCCTGTTCCGGTATGGCGCCTTTGACATGCACGCGGTCGCGATGAGCCAGATGAGCCTGATCGGCTATGGCCTGGGCATCGTGCCCATCATTGCGGTGCGGGTGCTGGCTCCGGCTTTCTATGCACGCCAGAACACGCGCACTCCTGTCAAAATCGGCATCATCGCGCTGTTTGCGAACATGCTTTTCAGCGTCATGCTGGTCTGGCCGCTGGCACATGCCGGTCTGGCCCTGGCCACCACGCTGGCAGCCGCGGTCAACGCCAGCCTGCTCTACCGGACCTTGCGTCGGATGCAGGTATATACGCCCCTGCCGGGCTGGGGCCGGATGGTGTTTTCGGTATTGCTGGCGAGCCTGGTGATGGGGGGACTGCTTTATCTGGCACAGGGAAATGCCTCGCAGTGGCTGGCTCTCGCCATGCCACAACGACTTTTATGGCTGCTGGGCCTGGTGGCCCTGGGTGCCGGCGCCTTTTTTGCTGCCGGCTGGTTATTGAATATTTCAGAGCTTAAAGCGCTTAAACAGTTATCCAAGAGGAAACGTGGAAATGGGTGAGGCATTTTATGGCGCATCGAGCTGCGCCGTGGACGACATCGTCAGCATTCGCCCACCAGGGGAAACGCGAATCTTCACGCTATCCAGCGCCCGGACCCTGTTTCCGCTGGTGCGTCGCATCACGGCTGAAAGTGCCTCCGAGCTGAATCCGATCAGCCGGCGCCTGCGTGAAGCATTCACCCTGAAAAACGACGTGGCATCTCTCGAACAGGCCTATGAACTGGTGGTACGCAACTGGGTGGCCAAGATGGAGCGCCTGGGCCTGGTGGTCAAGGGCCTCTGGCTGGTGGACTTCGATACCGGCGATGGCTATCTCTGCTGGCGCTACCCGGAAGAAGAGCTGGCGCACTATCACCCCTACCACAAGGGCTTTACTGGCCGCCGCCCCATCGCGGAAGTCATCGCATTGAAGCAGCCTGAATGGGCCCGGGGCGCCTGAGCCCTCGCATCTCTGGACGATCCGGTCCGCAACTTGTACCCTAAGCGGTCTGTTTCCTGGGGTCAGTGGCAGGCTATTGCCCGGATATGAATAAAAAAATCCACCTGTATACGCGCCCTGAGGCCATTCCCGGCCTGGATCGGGGTAGCCTCGTCACCATCGGCAACTTTGATGGCGTTCATCTGGGCCATCAGGCGATCATCCGCCAGGCCATGTCCCAGGCCCTGCCCAGCGTCATCATGACCTTTGAGCCCCTGCCCCGGGAATATTTTCACCCCGAGACCGCGCCCGCGCGCCTGAGCAGTCTGCGCGAGAAGGCCATAGCACTTCAGCAGCTCGGGGTGGAAAACCTGCTCTGCCTGCCCTTCCGGCGCGCCCTGGCGGAGCTCGACGCGCGGGCATTCGTCCGCCAGATCCTGGTCGATGGGCTGCACGCGCGGCAGGTCCTCGTGGGTCACGACTTTCGTTTCGGCCGGGCCCGTCAGGGCGATCCTGACATGCTCGAACAGCTTGGCCACCGACATGGCTTTACGGTGACGGTCATGCCGCCGGTCTGTCTCGATGGCCTGCGCGTCAGCAGCACGGGCCTGCGCGCCTGTCTGGCTGCCGGCGATCTGGCACAGGCCCGGCGTGAGCTGGGCCGCCCCTATGGCATCTGCGGCCGGGTGATTCATGGCGACAAGCGCGGGCGCCAGATCGGTTTCCCCACGGCCAATATTTCCCTGCGCGGGCGCAAGCCGGTGATGACGGGCGTCTTTGCCGTCATTGCCGAACGGGCGGACGGCTCGCGCCTGCCGGCGGTGGCCAACCTCGGTACCCGGCCTACGGTCAACGGAGCGGCACCGCTGCTGGAAGTACATATTCTCGACCACAACCCGGATCTTTACGGTGAACGGCTTTTCGTGCATTTTCTTGCCCGGATCCGCGAGGAAAGACGCTTCGCCAGCCTTGATGAGCTGCGGCAACAGATCGGGCTGGATGTCGAGCAGGGTCGCCGCCTGCTCCAAAATCAAGGAATTTGAACACCATGGAATACAAGGATACGCTGAACCTGCCCCAGACCGAGTTTCCCATGCAGGGGAACCTGCCAAGGCGCGAACCGGGAATGCTGACGCGCTGGCAGGAAATGGGGATTTACCAGCGTCTGCGCCAGCAAAGCGATGGCCGGCCGAAGTTCATCCTGCATGACGGCCCGCCGTACGCCAACGGCAACATCCACATTGGACACGCCGTCAACAAGGTGCTCAAGGACATGGTAATCAAGTCGCGCCAGCTGGCCGGCTTCGATGCCCCCTTCGTGCCGGGCTGGGACTGCCACGGTCTGCCCATCGAACTCAATGTCGAAAAGAAGATCGGCAAGGTCGGCCAGAAAGTGGATGCGAGCACCTTTCGCGCCGCCTGCCGCAGCTATGCCGCCAGCCAGGTCGAGGCACAGAAAGTGGATTTCCAGCGGCTGGGCATCTTTGGGGACTGGGAAGATCCCTATCTGACCATGAATTTCGGCTATGAGGCCAATATCGTCCGCGAACTGGGCAAGCTGGCGGTCAACGGCGGCCTCTATCGGGGCGCCAAGCCGGTGCACTGGTGCGCGGACTGCGGCAGCGCCCTGGCCGAGGCCGAAGTCGAGTACCAGGACCGCACGGACCCGGCCATCGACGTCGCCTTCCTTGTCGCCGATCCGACAGACCTGGCGCAACGCCTGGGGCTGGCCAGCCCGGTGCCGGCAGCGATCGTTATCTGGACTACCACGCCCTGGACCCTGCCGGCCAATCAGGCCGTGGCCCTGCACCCGGACTTTGACTACGTGCTCGTCGAGGCTGGCGGCAAGCAGCTCATTCTCGCCGCCGACCTGCTCGAATCCGCGCTGAATCGCTATGGCCTGAGCGAACCGAAGGTGCTCGCCCGCTTCCCCGGCAGCAAGCTCGAAGGCCTCCAGCTCCGGCACCCCTTCCTGGATCGACAGGTGCCCGTCATCCTCGGCGGACACGTGACGCTCGAGACCGGCACCGGTGCCGTGCATACTGCGCCAGGGCACGGCCAGGAAGACTATGAGGTCGGCCTGAAGTATGGCCTGGCAGCGGAAAATCCGGTGGACAATCGCGGCGTGTTCAAGCCCGATACGGCGTTCTTTGCCGGTCAGCACGTGCTCAAGGCGAATCCGCTGGTACTCGACAAATTGCGGGAAACCGGCGCCCTGGTCCACGCCGAGGATTACCCGCACAGTTACCCGCACTGCTGGCGCCACAAGACACCCCTGATCTTCCGCGCCACACCGCAATGGTTCATCGGCATGGAACGCAACAACCTGCGCGACAAGGCCCTGCAGGCCATCGATGATACCCGCTGGCTGCCGGAATGGGGGCAGGCCCGCATCCACAGCATGGTCGCCAACCGGCCGGACTGGTGCGTCTCCCGCCAACGTAGCTGGGGCGTGCCCATCGCTGCCTTCGTCTGTAGCGATTGTGGCGAGTTGCTGCGGGATGCCAACACCTTCGAGCGCGTGGCAAAAGCCATCGAGCGCAGTGGCGTGGATGCCTGGTATGACCACCCGGCCGAAGACTTCCTGCCTAAAAGCATCCAGTGCGCACACTGCGCCAGCCCGCACTTTGAAAAGGTCAGCGACATCCTGGATGTCTGGTTCGACTCCGGCGTGTCGCATGCCTGCGTGCTCGACGCCCGTCCCGAACTGCGCAGTCCCGCGGACCTCTACCTGGAAGGCTCAGACCAGCATCGCGGCTGGTTCCAGTCGAGCCTGCTCACCAGCGTGGGCACCCGCGGACGCGCCCCTTACAAATCGGTGCTGACCCACGGCTTCACGGTCGATGGCCAGGGCCGCAAGATGAGCAAGTCGCTCGGCAACGTCATCGCCCCCCAGGAAATCATCAACAAATGGGGCGCCGACATCCTGCGGCTATGGGTGGCCAGCGAGGATTATCGCGGCGAGATCCGCATCTCCGACGAAATCATGAAGCGTCTGGGCGACAGCTATCGCCGGGTGCGCAATACCGCGCGCTACATCTTGGGCAACATCCATGATTTCGATCCGGCCAAGGACGCCCTGCAGGTGCCGGAGCTGCTGGAGGTGGACCGCTGGGCCCTGGCGCTCACCGCCCGCATCCAGCAGGAAATCACTAGTGCCTATGACGAATATGCATTCCTGCGCATTACCCAGCGCATCCATCACTTCTGCGCCATCGAGCTTGGGGCGTTCTACCTCGACATCCTCAAGGACCGGCTCTACACGACGCAGGCCGGCTCGCGCGCCAGGCGTTCGGCCCAGACCGCGATCTGGCACATCCTGGAGGCCATGACACGCTGGCTCGCCCCGATCCTGTCCTTCACCGCCGAGGAGATCTGGTCTCAGCTACCAAGCACCGGCCGCGCCGAGAGCGTGTTCCTGAGCACCTATTACCGTCTGCCCGAGGTGCCCGAGGCCGGGCAACTGCTGGGCGACTGGGAGCGCCTGCTGGAACTGCGCGCGGCGGTCGGCCAGGTGCTCGAAAACCTGCGCAAGGCCGGCCAGATCGGCGCGAATCTCGAAGCCGGGCTGACGCTCTATCTTGACCAGACCTGGCGGGAACGGGTCGGGGATCGCGCTGGGGAACTGCGTTTCCTGTTCCTGAGCGCCGATGTGGAAATTCGGGACATTTCCGAACGTGGCGAACTCCCCAAGCAGCTACCCGGCCTGGCAATCGCAGCCCAGCCGACCAGCCATGCCAAATGCGCGCGCTGCTGGCAGCATCAGGCGGATGTTGGCCAGGATCCGGAACATCCGGAAATCTGCGGCCGATGCATTTCAAACATCACGGGTGCGGGCGAGCAGAGGAACTTCATCTGATGCTGCAATACCTCTGGCTTTCCGCGCTGGTCATCGTGCTTGACCAGATCAGCAAATGGTGGGCAGTGCAGGAACTGGTGCTCAATAGTCCGCAACCGGTGATCCCCGGCCTCGTCAACCTGACCCTGGTGCACAACTATGGCGCAGCCTTCGGCATGCTGGCGCAGGCGGGCGGCTGGCAGCGTTTTCTCTTCGGTGGTATCGCTGTCGTGGCCGCGCTGGTGATCACCGCGCTTTTGCGGCGCCTGCGCCCGGGCACCACCTGGGTGGCCGTCGCCCTGACCCTGATCCTGGGCGGCGCACTGGGTAACCTGATCGACCGCATCATCTATGGCTATGTGATCGATTTCATGGATGTTTACTGGCAGAGCCATCACTGGCCGGCCTTCAACATAGCCGACGCTGCCATCACCGCCGGAGCCATCATGCTGGTGATAGACACCTTCCGGCGCAAATAGACCACCGGCCTCCCCAGATTGGTCTAAACTTTGAGATGTGTACAGGCCAGGGGGGACATATGATCGCTAGGATTTTTGGTAGGTGGGTCATGCTCGTCCTGCTGCTGACCCCGGTGCTGGCCCAGGCGGAAAAGCTGGAAACCCTGCCCGTCACCCGTATCGCGCCCAATACCTATGCCGTCTATGGCCATATCGCCCAACTCAACACTCAGAACCGGGGCTTCAATGGCAACGCGGGCTTTGTCGTGACCACCGACGGCGTCGTCGTCATCGATGCGCTGGGTACGCCCCTGCTCGGCAAGCGTTTACTCGCCAGTATTCGCAAGATCACGAACAAACCCATCCGCTACCTGATCCTGACCCACAACCACCCGGATCACTCTTATGGCACCAGCGCCCTGAAAGACAGTGGCGCCACCGTCATCGCCCATGCCGGTACGCAGGACTATCTGCACTCCAGTGACTTCGAAAGCTCCGTAGACTACCGTCGGGAGATCATTCCACAGGACATGCGTGAGTTTCGGGCGATTGCTCCGGACCAGGCCATAGACGGCGACATCTTCAGCAAGCAGGTTTTCAGGCTGGGCAAACACAGTTTCGAGGTCTACAACGTCGACCACCATCACAGCTACGGGGACCTGGTGATTCGCCAGTTGCCTGAGAACATCCTCTGGATCGGGGATCTCGCCTTCAATGGCCGAACCACGTACATCGGCGACGGCCACTCAGGCGCAACGCTCAAGGGCATAGACTGGCTAAGGAGCGCCTTCCCGGATGCAAAACTGATGATGCCGGGCCATGGCAAGGCACAGCGGCCACCCTTCCCCATGCTCCAACAGACCTACCGCTATGTCGAACGACTAAGAACGAAGATGGGCCAGGCCCTTGAAGCAGGAGAATCCCTGGAAAGTGCCGTGGATGAGTGCGATTTCCCCGACTGGCACAAGGTCCCGCTGTACGCGGAAAACCACCGCAGAAACTGCAGCTTCGTGTACCGGGAAATGGAGCAGGAAGTGTTTTTTGCGCCGGAGACGCCCTAGAAGGGCATCTCCAGCGTCACCACCTGGCCCGGACCGTAGCGTTCGAGCGTAGGCCAGTGCATGGCAACTCCCTGGGTCTTCAGCCATTCATCCAGGGCCCTGTAGGTCTTGATCGGGGCAATGGCCGGATGTGCTTCCACCTGCACCATGACCACCCGCCGCCTGGGGATCACATCCGATGCCACCCCTGCCGGCACCTGGGCATCCATTGGCAGGATGAAGCCGGCCCGGGCGCGGCGCGCCTTTTCCGGCACGCTGCGGGGATCATCATAAAACACGCCCAGAGCCGCGCCATGTGGCACGCGCCCGAGCACCAGAGTCTTTTTCAGTTTCTGCAGATTATCATTGACCAGATAGTAGGGCCCCTGAAAAGGCAGGTAGGCGTAGCGATAAGGCCCCGTTTCAGTGACCTGCACCTGCGGGCGCGCAAAAACCCCGAGAAAATACGCGATCAACAGCAATGGCAGTACAAAAGCCAGCAGCGCGCCCACCCAGCCGCCAGACCAATGACGTCGCGACACACTCCCCTCAACCAAGTTCTTCTCCTTGTTCTCGCTCTGAATCACGCAAAAGGCTCCTGAAACCATCCCATCGAAACTGCGGTCCCGGATCCCATTTCCGACCTGGCGCCACGTCCTGATGCCCGACGATCCGGTCCTCCCCGATTTGTGGATATCTGCGCTGCAACTGGCGGCACAGTCGTGCGCACTGCACATACTGCGCATCGCTGAAAGGCACGGACTCGCTGCCTTCAAGCTCGATCCCTACGCTAAAATCATTGCAGTTCTCTCGCGCGGACCAGCAAGAGACCCCGGCGTGCCAGGCACGATCCTCGGTGCTCACGAACTGGGTCACGCACCCCGCCCTGTCGATCAGGAAGTGCGCCGACACCTGCAGATGCTGAATTTCGGCAAAGTAGGGATGTGCAGGGATTTCAAGCCGGTTTTGAAAGAACCGTTCGATATGACCGCCACCGAACTGGCCGGGTGGCAGCGAAATCGCGTGCAGCACGATCAGGTCCACCACCACGCCGGGTGGTCTTGCATTGAAATTGGGAGAAGGCAGAATGCGCGCCGCGGAGTACCAGCCAGCGGTATCGATCATGGCACTCATGGCGGCTCCAGAGGCGGCAGGGCCAAAGCATCCTCCACCGCCCGATGCAGTGCGGGAGCACGCGCCTCGGTTTCAATCGGACGCCAGTAATGGCCATCCCGGAAAAGGAACAGGGCTGGCAGGTGAAACACCTCGTACTCACTCACTAGGCCGCCATTCTCGACGGCATCCGCTTCCCAGACCTGCAGGTCATTCCGAATCAGCTCATATTCGCGCAGCAAACCCTTCATTAGCCGGCAGCTACGACAACCCGGCGCAGTAAAAACCAGCAGAAGCAGCCCGGACTGTGTGGCCAGCTGCGCATAGAAATCAAGTTCTGAAATCGGCTTCATGCGCTGATTGTGAAAGTGCAGGCGCCTCAATGCAAGGGCGGGCAGGTTTCCAGTATCTCCTTGAGCAAGGAGCGGATCATGGGGGCATCCGGCGCCTCCGGCACGAAATGCAGATACTGCTGCAAGTCCGCCGCGGCCTCGCGCTTGCGCCCGGCGTAATGCTGCAGCAGACCGCGATCCCGAAATTCCGTATAACGGCGCGGGTCGACCAGGAGAATGCGATCGATCATTTCGACCGCCCGGTCCTGCTTTCCGGATTGGATGAAAAAACCCTTGAGGTTGTTGAGCATCCGCACCCAGATCGCGCGCTGCGAGGCAGGATGCAGCATGCCACGATCAAAGCGCAGGCTGTCTCCATAGACCTTCAGCAAGCGTTCCTGACAATCCGCCTCGGTCAAAAGGCGCCCACCCTCATGGACATCGATGGGCAGGATCTCCCCCCTGGTGTCCAGCCCAACAAGAAAATGTCCCGGGAAATTGATGCCCACCAGGGGCAATCCCGCGCGCCAACCCATTTCGAGATAGAGCACCGACAGGCTGATCGGAATGCCCGTTCGTTTTCCAAGTACCTGGGAAAGATCCGAGAAGGCAGGCTCATAGTTGCCCGCCGGACTTCCCGTGAATCCACATTGCCGAAAGAAAATCTCGTTGAGCGCGGCAATCCAGTCCGCAGGCGCGGTACTCCCGGCAACCAGGGCACGCACCCTTTCTGCCTGCCCGTTCATGAAGGATTCGGCACCGGCAATATCAGGTATTTGATCTTCAAGGGCCGTGATCAACAACCCCACCCCGAGCAGGGTCTTTCCGTCGCTCTCCACCCGCAGCAGCCGGGTCAGCTCACGCATTATGTCCTTCGATCCTTGCCACATGCTTGTCTCCATATCCCGCGTACCCCGCTGGCAGATGGCGCCGTATCTCTTGTTGACTTTCTGGAGGCAACTATAGCAAAGCAGCCCCAAGCCGCATTGGGGCTAGAGGTCTACCCCAAGGCAGAATCCCCGCTGCAGCGGGCGTCCCGACGAATTACTTAGGTCAAAGGATACTTGAGCGGATACTGCTGAAATCACAGACGCTGTGTCAGAAACCGGTTCCAGGAATGTCGGACGCCGGCGAACACTTTGAAGTGAAAGAAGCTGTCTCCACCCTGACTGCGGTGCAGACAAGGCAAAGGGATGGCAAAGCCATCCCTTTCTTACCAGCCGCTCAGAACGGTATATCGTCCTCGAAATCATCATGCGCGGGCTCTGGCGTCTTGGACGCACGCGAGGATGCCGGCGCAGGGGACTGGTCAAAGTCATAGGCGCTGCGATCCTCTGCGCCGCCGCCACCACCGCCACCGCCGCCGAGCAATTGCAGGCGGTCACCCACGATCTCTGTGGTATAACGCTCCTGGCCGTCCTTATCCGTCCACTTGCGGGTTTGCAGCCGCCCTTCCACATAAGCCATCCGGCCTTTGCGCAGGTATTCTCCCGCTATTTCCGCCTGACGCCCGAAAAACACCACCCGGTGCCATTCGGTACGCTCCTGCTTGTTGCCGTCCCTGTCCTTGAACTGTTCGCTCGTGGCCAGGCTGAAGTTTGCCACCGCGCTCCCGCCCGGCGAATAGCGCACTTCAGGATCCTTCCCCAGATGCCCCACCAGAATTACCTTGTTTACACCGGCCATATACAGGCTCCTCCAATAGTCAAACCGGGTTTCAGGCAACAAGCACATTGCTCGAACTTTTACGCCCGGATCCAGCCAAAGCAGCAGGTGGCCAGCGAGCCCACATCACCGCCTGCTGCAGAAAACTGCGATATTATAGCACATAGCCAGATATCATGCGGAATACCCCTGCCAGACACTCCATGCAACTGGGCGGAGGCCCGCGGATACCCTGATAAAATACTACTACCCAGACTCCAATGCCCGTATAATACAGGCATTAGAGGAGTTCTCCATGGAAAACATCGTAGTTCGTGGCGCGCGGACACACAACCTGAAAAATATCAGCCTTACCATCCCCAGAGACCGCCTCGTGGTGATCACTGGCCTCTCTGGTTCTGGCAAGTCCTCCCTGGCATTCGACACCTTGTATGCCGAAGGACAGCGGCGTTATGTCGAAAGCCTGTCAGCATATGCCCGGCAGTTCCTGTCGCTGATGAACAAACCTGATGTCGACAGCATAGACGGCCTAAGCCCGGCGATTTCCATCGAGCAGAAATCGACCTCGCACAACCCGCGCTCCACAGTGGGCACCATCACCGAAATTCACGATTACCTGCGGCTGCTTTACGCCCGTATCGGAGAGCCCCATTGCTGCGGCCAGCCCATTCAATCCCAGACCATCAGCCAGATGGTGGACCAGGTTCTGGCTCTTCCACATGACAGCCGCATCATGATTCTGGCCCCAGTAGTCCGGAATCGCAAGGGTGAACACGAACATCTGTTCAAACAGCTGCGCGGCCAGGGTTTCGTCCGGATACGCCTCAATGGTCAATTGCATGAACTGGAGGACGTGCCGGCCCTGGATAAGAAGCAGGCAAATAACGTGGAAGTCGTGGTTGACCGTTTGAAGGTCAGGCCGGAGGCTGCCAGCAGACTGGCCGAATCCCTGGAGACCGCCCTGGGGCTCGCGGACGGTCAGGTCATCATCGGCATCCTGGGTGACAGTGACCATTTCGGGCAGGAGCTGCTTCTGTCAGAGAAATATGCCTGTCCCAGCTGCGGCTCATCCTTTCCGGCGCTGGAACCGCGCATGTTCTCCTTCAACAATCCGGCCGGCGCCTGCCCAAGCTGTGACGGCCTGGGCGAACTGACCTTTTTCGATCCGGACCTGGTCATACCGAACCCCGAGCTTTCCCTGCCGGAAGGCGCCATTCGGGCCTGGGAACGGCGCTACAGCGAAACCTATTACCAGATGCTGGAATCGCTCGCGGCCCATTATCACTTCGACCTGCAGCTACCCTGGCGCGACCTGCCCGAATCCGTCCGCCAGATCGTTCTCTACGGCTCAAAGGGTGAGGTCATCCCTTTTCGCTACGGTTCACAGATCCGCAAGCACACTTTCGAGGGCGTCATTCCCAATCTGGAACGCCGCTACCGGGAAACCGACTCCAGCTTCCTGCGCGAGGAACTTGGCCGCTATCAGGGCCGACAGGTCTGCCCCAGTTGCCAGGGCAGCCGTCTTCGCGCAGAGGCGCGCCAGGTTCTGATTGGCGGCAAGGCCATTCACGAGATATCACACCTGGCCATCAGCCAGACCAGCGAATTTTTCGAAAATCTCGACCTGCGGGGACAGCGCGCCATCATTGGCGAGCGCATCCTGCGGGAAATCAGCGAACGCCTGCAGTTCCTGCTGCATGTCGGGCTCGACTACCTGAGCCTGGACCGCAGCGCGGACACACTCTCAGGCGGCGAAGCGCAACGTATCCGTCTTGCCTCCCAGATCGGCGCAGGACTGGTCGGCGTCATGTATGTCCTGGATGAGCCCTCGATCGGCCTGCACCAGCGCGATAATGACAGATTGCTGGCCACCCTGCGTCGGCTGCGCGATCTCGGGAATTCCGTCATCGTCGTCGAGCATGACGAGGAGGCGATACGCGCCGCGGATCACGTCATTGACGTTGGTCCAGGTGCCGGCATTCACGGCGGTCAGATCGTCGCCCAGGGCACTCCCGAAGAGATCCAGAATGACCCTGAATCACTCACCGGTAAATATCTCGCAGGCAAGCTGGAGATTGCCGTCCCGCATCAGCGCGTCAAGGTAGATCCCGACCGTCGGATTCGCCTGGTCGGCGCAAGCGGACACAATCTGAAAGACATCGATGTCGATATTCCACTGGGTCTTCTCACCTGCGTGACAGGCGTCAGCGGCTCCGGCAAATCCACGCTGATCAATGAAACCCTGTATCCGGCGGCGGCCAGGAAACTGCATCAGGCCAAGGCCCACCCCGCGCCGCACCGTGATGTTCTGGGGCTCGAACAGCTGGACAAGGTCATCAACATCGACCAGTCTCCCATTGGCCGCACGCCCCGCAGCAATCCCGCGACCTATACCGGGCTGTTCACACCGATCCGGGAGCTCTTCGCTGGCACTGCCGAATCCAGAGCGCGCGGTTATGGACCAGGGCGCTTCAGCTTCAACGTCAAGGGCGGGCGCTGCGAGGCCTGCGAAGGCGAAGGCGTGATCAAGGTGGAGATGCACTTCCTGCCAGATGTTTACGTGCCCTGTGATGTCTGTGCCGGCAAACGCTACAACCGCGAGACCCTGGAGATCAGCTACAAGGGCAAGAGCATCGACCAGATCCTTGGGATGACCGTAGAGGACGCCTACAGCTTCTTCGAAGCGATACCGGCAGTCGCACGCAAGCTCAGGACACTCATGGAAGTGGGCTTAGGCTACATAGAATTGGGCCAGAGCGCGACCACCCTCAGTGGCGGCGAAGCGCAACGTATCAAGCTTGCCAAGGAACTGGCGAGGCGGGATACCGGCGCCACCCTCTATATTCTCGACGAGCCCACGACAGGCCTGCACTTTCACGATATCTCCCTGCTTTTGCAGGTACTTCACCGGCTGCGGGATGCGGGTAATACCCTGGTGATCATCGAACACAATCTCGATGTCGTCAAAACCGCAGACTGGGTGATCGATCTCGGGCCCGAAGGGGGCGCCCGCGGAGGCGAAATACTCGCGACAGGCACCCCGGAAGACATTGCCGAGCACCCGCGCTCATATACCGGCCAATATCTCAACCCTCTCCTGAGACGCACAAACAGCAAACTGGAATATCAACAGGCATGAAAAAGCCGGGAGAAATCCCGGCTTTCCTGCATATCGGCACAGCACTGAAATTCAGGCGGATTCCGATACATTCTCGCTGGCCGGGCGGTCAACCAGCTCCACGATGGCCATCGGCGCACGGTCACCTGCGCGAAATCCATTGTGCATGATCCGGGTATAGCCACCCGGACGCTCCTTGAAACGCGGACCAAGATCATCAAAGAGCTTGACCACCATTTCGCGGTCGCGCAGGCGAGAGAAGGCCAGTCGGCGGTTCGCAACCGTAGGATTCTTGGCCAGCGTGATCAAGGGTTCGGCGAAGCGACGCAGTTCCTTCGCCTTCGGCAAGGTGGTCTGAATCACCTCATGCCGAAACAGCGAATTGATCATGTTAGAAAACATGGCTTTACGATGGCTGCTGTTGCGGTTCAGCTGTCGGCCACTTTTACGATGACGCATGATACCTTCCTTTCGTTCTGTTACCCGGAAGCCGAATCTGTCTCATAGCTCAGGGTGGGTTTCGGACGGTCCTTCAGCTCCTGAGGTGGCCAGTTTTCCAGCCGCATGCCAAGAGCCAGGCCATGATTGGCGAGCACATCCTTGATCTCGTTCAAGGATTTCTTGCCGAGATTGGGCGTTTTCAGCAACTCATGCTCGGTCTTCTGGACCAGATCGCCGATGTAAAAAATATCTTCGGCCTTCAGGCAGTTTGCAGACCGTACCGTCAACTCGAGATCATCAACAGAACGCAGCAGCACCGGATCCATCCCGGCCTGTTGCGCAGAGCCCACGGGAGCAGCAGTCTCGCCTTCCATGACCACGAAGACGGACAATTGATCCTGCAGGATGCGAGCAGCTTCACGCAGGGCGGTTTCCGGTTCGATCACGCCATTGGTTTCGATGTCCATGACCAGACGATCAAGATCGGTACGCTGTTCGACGCGAGCACTTTCCACGGCATAGGTGACCCGCAGAATCGGACTGAAATTGGCATCGATGCTCATGACGCCAATTGGACGCTCTGCGTTGCTGACCCGGGTGACTGCGGGCTGATAACCCCTGCCAAACCCGATCTTCAGACGCATGGTCACTTCCACGTCCTTGGTCAAGGTGGCAATGACATGTTCCGGATTGGCGACCTCCAGGCCATGTTCGCTGGAGATGTCTCCAGCGGTAACCACACCCGGTCCCTGCTTCTTCAGGGTAAGAATCGCATCTTTGCGCGCACCAGCACGAAGGGCAACACCCTTGAGATTCAGCAGGATATCCACGATATCCTCCTGTACACCCTCCAGGGAGGAATACTCATGCAGCACGCCTTCGATCTCGACTTCCACGATGGCGGAGCCGCTAAGACTCGACAGGAGAACGCGGCGAAGCGCATTCCCCAGTGTATACCCGTAGCCGCGCTCCAAAGGCTCCATGGCGATGCGAGCGCGAAAAGGTGAAACCTTCTCCACCTCTATGCTACGCGGCTTGAGTAACTCAGAAATAGCTGACATTGGCTTTCTCCAGCCGGGAACCGATTACTTGGAGTACAGTTCGACAATCAAAGATTCATTGATCTCTGCAGGAAGGTCAGAACGTACCGGGAGAGCCTTGATCGTGCCGCGCAAAGCCTTGGCATCCACTTCGACCCATTCAGGGTAGCCGCGGGATTCCGTCGCGTCTGAACTGGCCTTGATGCGCAGCTGGCTCTTGGCCTTTTCAGCAACTTCCACGACATCTCCGGCCTTGACCAAATAGCTCGGGATGTTGACCTTGCGGCCATTCACGAGGACATGGTCGTGGCGTACGATCTGACGGGCCTCGGCCCGCGAAGCGCCAAATCCAAGGCGATAGACAATGTTGTCCAGGCGACGTTCCAGCAACTGCAGGAGGGTTTCACCCGTCACACCCCTGCTCCGGTCGGCTTCCTGGTAATAGCGACGGAACTGACCTTCCAGCACGCCATAGATACGGCGCACCTTCTGCTTCTCACGAAGCTGGGTACCATATTCCGAAGTACGACTACGGCGCTGACCATGCTGGCCTGGTGCATAAGCCCGTTTTTCGACGGGGCATTTGTCAGAAAAGCACTTCTCGCCTTTCAAAAAAAGTTTGCCGCCTTCACGACGGCACTGACGGCATTTAGCATCTGTATACTTGGCCACGCAGAACCTCCAAAAGATAATGAATCAGACCCGCCGCTTCTTCGGGGGGCGGCATCCATTATGCGGGATCGGCGTCACGTCACGGATGCTATTGATTTTGAAACCAGCCAGATTCAGCGCACGAACAGCGCTTTCCCGGCCCGGCCCAGGCCCCTTGACCTCAACGTCAAGATTCTTCATGCCGTATTCCTGCGCCTTGCGACCCGCTGCCTCAGCCGCGACCTGCGCAGCAAAGGGGGTGCTTTTTCGGCTGCCACGGAAGCCCGATCCACCAGACGTCGCCCAACTGAGCACATTGCCCTGCCGGTCGCTGATCGTCACGATTGTATTATTGAAAGATGCGAAGATGTGGGCGATACCATCTGCCACATTCTTCTTGACCCGCTTACGGACTCGGGCCGCAGATTGTGGGGCTTTTGCCATGAATCGTATTCCTTAAGGGTAGAGATTAGCGGCTGATAGGCTTGGCCGGGCCCTTTCGGGTGCGGGCATTCGTTTTGGTACGCTGCCCTCTCACCGGAAGACCACGACGATGACGCATGCCACGGTAGGTACCCAGATCCATGAGCCGCTTGATGTTCATCGACACCTCGCGACGAAGATCGCCCTCAACGGTAACCTTGCCTATTGCTGAGCGAATGCGGTCAAGCTCAGCCTCGGTGAGATCACGTATCTTGGTCGCGCGACCAACCTGAACCGAATCCAGTATCTGCTGAGCCGTAACCCTGCCGATCCCGTAGATGTATGTCAGGCCAATCTCCGCCTGTTTGTTGTTAGGTAGATTGACGCCAGCAATGCGGGCCATTCAAGTTCTCCAGAAACCGGTCCTAAATGGAAACGAGCAAGGATATACCTTTGCCCAAAAGATTTCAACCCTGGCGCTGCTTGTGGCGAGGGTCGGTGCAGATGACACGAACCACGCCTTCGCGGCGCACCACCTTGCAGTTGCGGCATAGTTTCTTGATAGAAGCTCTTACTTTCATGATTTCCTCTCAGTATCCCTACTTCGCCCGGTATGTAATGCGTCCACGGGACAGGTCATAGGGCGTCATTTCAACAGTAACCTTGTCGCCCGGCAAAATCCGGATGTAATGCATGCGCATCTTTCCGGAAATGTGGGCATTGACGATATGTCCATTTTCCAGCTTCACGCGAAATGTGGCATTGGGAAGGTTTTCGATCACCTCTCCCTGCATCTCCAGCGTATCTTCCTTGGCCATCATGATCCCCTTCCAAGTAGCTTGAGCAACTTTGCCTGGACAGAGTCCGGGGATTCTACGGCAGAAACCGTGGCATAACCAGACCGCTCACCATAATATTGAACCAGAGGCTCGGTCATTTCAGCATAGACTTTAAGCCGCTCTCGTATCACATCGGGATGGTCATCCTCCCGCCGCACCACGGGACCAGCACAGACATCACAGACTCCACCGCGGCTCGGCGGGTTCACGGAATCATGAAAGATCGCGCCGCAGGACTGACAGAGCATGCGGCCCGACAAACGTTTCACGATCTCGTCATCAGGCGCGGTCAGATGAATGATTGAATCAAGAGACTTTCCGCCCTGAGACAGCATCTGGTCCAGGGCTTGCGCCTGGCTCAGCGTGCGCGGAAAACCATCGAGAATGAATCCCTCCCTGGCATCTTCCGCCTGCAGCCGTTCCCGGATGAGCCCAATGACCACATCATCACTGACAAGGCCACCGGACTGCATCTGCGACTTGGCTTCCAGTCCCAGCGGAGTAGCAGCGCTTACCGCTGCGCGCAGCATGTCACCCGTTGAAATCTGGGGAATGCCCAGCGCCGCGCTCAGGCGTTTGGCCTGTGTCCCCTTGCCGACTCCGGGGGGGCCCAGCAGAACGATGTTCATGCTCATCCCGGACGCCCTCCACCAAGCGAGGACTTCTTGATCAGCCCCTGGTACTGATGGGTCAGCAGATGACTCTGTATCTGGGCGACGGTATCCATGGTCACCACCACGACAATCAGCAGACTCGTGCCACCAAAGTAGAATGGTACATTCCATTCGACAATTAGAAATTCAGGCAGGAGGCAGACCAATGTCACATACAGGGCACCAACCAGAGTAAGCCGGGTCATCACTTTGTCGATGTACCTGGATGTCTGCTCGCCAGGTCGAATACCGGGGATGAAAGCACCAGACTTCTTGAGATTGTCGGAAGTCTCCCTCGGGTTGAACACCAGGGCCGTATAGAAAAAGGCAAAGAACAGAATGCCGGCCGCATACAGTAGAACATAAAGAATCTGACCGGGACTTATGGACTGGGCAAAGCGTTGCAACCAGCTAAAGCCTTCAATGTTGCCGAACCACCCTGCCAGGGTCGCAGGAAAAAGGATGATACTGGAAGCAAAGATGGGAGGAATCACACCTGCCATATTCACCTTGAGAGGCAGATGGGTACTTTGCCCCCCGTACACCTTTCTGCCCACCTGACGCTTGGCATACTGGACCGGTATGCGGCGCTGCGCCCGCTCCATGAAGACCACGAATGCGGTGACCAGAATGGCCACGACGAACAGCATCAGCACGAACAGGGGCTGGAATTCGCCAGTCCTCACGAGCTCAAGCGTGCCGCCAACTGCTTGTGGAAGGCCAGCCACGATGCCGGCAAAAATGATCATCGAAATACCGTTGCCGATACCACGCTCGGTAATCTGTTCGCCCAACCACATCAGGAAGGTCGTCCCGGATACCAGGGTAATGACCGTCATGATGCGGAAGGACCAGCCCGGTTCAATGACGACTGGCAACTGGTTGGCGCGCATGCTTTCGAGCGCAATGGCTATTCCCAGGCCCTGGAAGGTCGCCAGCACGACCGTGCCGTACCGGGTATATTCCGTGATCTTTCGCCGTCCCGCCTCGCCCTCTTTCTTTAACTGCTCGATGGTAGGCGATACCAGCCCCATCAACTGCATGATGATCGATGCACTGATGTAGGGCATGATGCCTAGGGCAAAGACAGTGAGGCGCGACAAGGCACCACCTGAAAACATGTCGAACATGCCCAGGATAGTGCCTCGCTGCTGGGAAAAGAATACCGCAAGTGCCGCAGGATCAATACCCGGAACGGGTATGTGAGCACCAATGCGGTAGACGATCAGGGCACCCAGCAAAAAAAGAATCCGGTGCTTAAGCTCACCGTATTGCCCGGTTGCACTCATTCCACCGGACCCCTTACGAGCTCCGAGACCAGCCATTAGGCTTCTACCTTGCCACCAGCAGCTTCAATTGCAGTCCTGGCACCGGCGCTGACTTCGAGACCACGAACCGTGATCGCGGATTCAATCTTGCCCGTGGCAATGACCTTGATCCGGTCCGGCGTGCCCCGCACGAGTCTATGAGCCAGCAGAATCTCGATGTCGACCAGGCCATTCACGGCGACGGACTCCAGCATGCCGAGCGTGATTTCAGCACGATCGCCACGGTTCAGGCTCCTGAAGCCGCGTTTTGGAAGCCGCCGCTGCAAGGGCATCTGACCGCCTTCGAAACCAACCTTGCGATAGCCACCCGAGCGTGAGTGCTGGCCCTTATGGCCGCGACCGGCGGTCTTGCCCAGGCCGCTACCAATGCCACGACCCACGCGCTTGCGAGCTGTCTTGCTGCCTGCCGCAGGCTGAATGGAATTAAGCTTCATTAGAATTCCTCACACTTGAGCATGTAGCCGATTTGCGCAACCATGCCCATGAGGGCTGGTGTAGCAGATCTTTCGACAGTCTGGTTCATGCGCCTGAGACCAAGCCCGGCAAGGGTTTTCCGATGCCGTGCAGGGGTTGCGATCGGGCTTCTTACAAGGGTAATGCGAACGTTCTTTCCGCTTTCCATGATTTGCTCCCTAACCGCGCAGGTCAGAAACCGACTTGCCGCGTTTTGCAGCGATTTCCTGCGGACTGGACAGTGATTCCAGTGCATTGAACGTGGCGCGCACAATATTGATCGGATTGTTCGAGCCAAGTGACTTGGCAAGAATGTTCCGGATGCCAAGCACTTCCAGCACGGCACGCATTGCACCACCGGCGATGATGCCCGTACCTTCCGAAGCAGGTCGGAGAACCACCTTTGCAGCGCCATGCTGGCCGATGACCGGGTAATGGATGGTGCCATTCTTCAGGGGAACCTTGATCATGTTCTTGCGGGCGCTGTCCATTGCCTTCTGGATGCCAACAGGAACTTCCTTGGCCTTGCCCCTGCCGAAACCGACCTGCCCATCGCCGTTGCCAACAACCGTCAAGGCAGCAAAGCCAAACTGTCTGCCGCCCTTGACCACCTTGGCCACACGATTGACCCCGATCAGCTTTTCCTGGAAATCGTCAGATCGGCCTGTGTCTCTGTCTTCTCTTGCCATTACTCTCTCCTTAGAACTTCAGGCCGTGCTCGCGAGCAGCATCAGCAAGGGCCTTGATGCGACCGTGATATTTATAACCACTACGATCAAAAGCCACAGAACCGATTCCCAGGGCAGTAGCCTTTTCCGCCAGTCTCTGGCCGATCCTGCTGGCAGCAGAAACATTGCCACCGCTGGCAAGATCCTGACGGACCTCGGCTTCCAACGAAGATGCCTGGGCCAGAACGCGACCCTGTGCATCATCGATGATCTGGGCATAGATATGCTTGCTGGAACGAAACACGCAGAGCCTTACCTGCTTGAGTTCCTTGATCTTGGCGCGGGTACGCTTGGCTCGCCTGAGCCGGGAATATCTCTTGCTTAACATGACTAATCCTTATTTCTTTTTCGCTTCCTTGCGAACGATCTGCTCGCCGGAATAGCGGATACCTTTACCCTTGTAGGGTTCCGGCGGACGATATGCACGGATATTCGCGGCAACCTGCCCGACCTGTTGACGGTCTATACCCTTGATCAGCACTTCGGTCTGGGTGGGGGTTTCGATGGTAATCCCCTGCGGTACCGGAAAGTCGACGGGATGGGAAAACCCCAAAGTCAGTCCTAGCACATTGCCACGCGCCTGAGCACGGTATCCGACGCCGACAATCTCAAGTTTGCGCTCAAATCCCTGACTTACCCCGGTCACCATATTCTGCAGCAGTGCACGCGTCGTGCCCGCCATGGCCCAGGCAGAGTCATTCTTTGCGCTGATCACCACCTCTCCATCCAATACCTGGACAGAGACATCGGCACTCAGATCAGTTTCCAGCGTACCCTTACTGCCCTTTACGGTAATCTTTCCAGAAGAGGCCTGAACATCCACCCCCTGTGGCAATACTACCGGCTTTTTCGCAACCCGTGACATTTGATCACCTAACCCGATTAGGAAACGAAGCAGAGGACCTCACCGCCAATGCCCGCTTCCCGGGCAGCACGATCAGTCATCACGCCTTTAGAAGTAGAAACAATGGCAATGCCATACCCGGCCTTGACTTTCGGCAGATCAGAATTTCCACGATACTGTCGAAGCCCGGGACGGCTCACTCGCGAGATTTCCTCGATGACAGCCCTGCCCGCATAGTATTTCAAGGATATATGAAGGCGTGGCAGGCCATCATGGTCATTCTTTTGAAACGCCTCGATGAAACCCTCATCCAGAAGCACCTGAGCGATCGCCTCTTTCTGTTTGGAATGAGGCATGTCGACGCTGGCTTTCTGGGCCCGCTGAGCATTCCGGATGCGAGTCAGCATATCAGCGATAGGATCAGTTACACTCATGTCGTTTCTCCTACCAGCTTGCCTTGACCATGCCTGGAATCTCACCAGCCATGGCATGTTTGCGAACACAGAGCCTGCAAAGCCCGAATTTACGATAGACCGCATGTACGCGACCGCATTCCCGGCAGCGAGTATAGTTGCGCACCGCAAATTTCTGTGGCCTGCTGGCCTTTACAATCAAAGATGTCTTTGCCACGTTGATCTCCGTTAAGCCCTGAATGGAAGCTTGAAAGCCTTTAAAAGAGCACGGCCTTCCTCATCAGTTTTGGCTGTAGTGCTAATGATGATATCCATACCGCGAATCTGATCGATCTTGTCGTAATCAATCTCGGTAAAGATGATCTGCTCCTTGACGCCAAAACTGTAGTTGCCGCGGCCATCAAAAGACTTGGGAGACAACCCCCGGAAATCCCGAATACGCGGTATGGCAATACTGACCAGACGGTCGAGAAACTCATACATCCTGCTGCCACGCAAGGTGACCTTGCATCCGACCGGATAACCCTCGCGAATCTTGAAGGCAGCAACCGATTTGCGAGCCTTGGTGACCACAGGCTGCTGGCCAGCGATCTGACGCATGTCGTTCAGTGCAGCGTCCAGAACCTTCTTGTCAGCGACCGCTTCACCGACACCCATATTCAGGGTTATTTTTTCCAGCCGTGGAACTTCCATAACGTTCCGGAAACCGAATTCCTTCATCAGAGCCGGAGCGATATTATCCCGATAGAGGGACTGCATACGAGCTTGCATGGTAAAATCCTAATTTATATATCTACGACTTCGCCGCTGGATTTGAATACACGTACCTTGCGGCCATCATCCAGGATGCGAAAGCCCACCCGGTCGGCCTTACCCGAGACCGGATTGTATAGAGCGACATTAGAGACGTGAATGGAGGCTTCCTTCTCGACGATCCCACCCGCCACACCTTGATGCGGATTAGGTTTCGTATGCCTTTTCACGACATTCACATGCTCGACCAGTACCCTGTTGCGATCCGGCAGCACCCTGAGCACCGATCCACGCTTGCCCTTGTCCTTGCCAGTCAAAACGATGACTTCATCACCTTTACGAATCTTTTCCATAAACCACCCGACCTAAAGAACTTCAGGGGCCAGGGAAATGATCTTCATGAAGTTGCCAGTACGCAGTTCACGCGTAACAGGGCCGAAGATACGAGTTCCAATTGGCTGAAGCTGGTTGTTCAACAGGACTGCGGCATTTCCGTCGAAACGGATCACCGAGCCATCCTCGCGACGAATACCATGGCAGGTGCGAACCACCACAGCATTATAAACGTCACCTTTCTTGACCTTTCCCCGGGGCGCAGCATCCTTGACAGACACCTTGATGATGTCGCCAATCCCAGCATAACGGCGATGTGATCCACCAAGCACCTTGATGCACATCACCTCGCGCGCACCGCTGTTATCTGCGACACTGAGCCTGCTTTGCATTTGAATCATGGCAACTCTCCTTACTCAGAGCGCAGACCTAAGTGGCCTTGTTCAAAACTTTCACTAGACGCCAGAACTTGGTTTTGGAAAGAGGCCTGCATGCCTCGACCATAACCTCGTCACCCTCCTGACAGAGGTTACCCTCATCATGAGCGTGGATCTTGTTAGATCGGCGAATATACTTTTTGTAGATCGGGTGCTGGATCTGCCGTTCGATGAGAACAACGATGGTCTGATCCATCTTGTTGCTCACAACCTTTCCAACAACCGTCCTGTTTCCGGTCTCTGTCGCCATGGCTAAAAACTCACTTTTCGCGGATTAGTGTTCTTACGCGCGCAATATCGCGCCGGACAGCCCGAAGCCGCGCAGTGTTCTGAAGCTGAGCCGAGGCATGCTGCATACGAAGCTTGAATTGCTCGTCGAGCAGGCTGATGAGTTCCTGCTGCAGCGCATCACCAGATTTCCCGCGAAGTTCATTAGTATTCATCCCATCACCTGACGCGTTACAAAGGTGGTAAGAACGGGCAGCTTGGCTGCGGCGAGCGCAAAGGCTTCCCGGGCAATTTCCTCGCTGACGCCATCCATTTCATAGATGACCTTGCCAGGTTGCACCAGAGCAACCCAGTATTCAGGGCTGCCCTTGCCCTTGCCCATACGAACTTCAGCAGGTTTCTTGCTGATGGGCTTGTCCGGGAAAACGCGGATCCAGACCCGCCCACCACGCTTGATATGCCTGGTCAAGGCGCGGCGCGCGGCTTCAATCTGCCTGGCTGTAAGGCGACCACGGGTGGTGGCCTTGAGGCCAAACTCGCCAAAGCTGACCTTGCTACCACGATCGGCGATACCGCGATTGCGCCCTTTATGCTGTTTTCTGAATTTGGTGCGTTTCGGCTGTAACATGGTTTAACCTTGCTGTTTATCCTTACCAGAGGCAGTACGGTTCGCCTCCAGATCAAGGATTTCACCCTTAAAGATCCAGACCTTCACCCCAATGATGCCATAGGTGGTTTTAGCTTCTGCAACACCATAGTCGATATCGGCGCGTAGTGTGTGAAGCGGAACCCGACCCTCCCTGTACCACTCAGTTCGGGCAATCTCGGCGCCACCCAGGCGTCCGGCGCAGTTGATTTTCATGCCAAGGGCGCCCAGGCGCATGGCATTGGTGACCGCCCGCTTCATGGCGCGACGGAACATGATCCGGCGCTCAAGCTGCTGGGCAACACTTTCGGCCACCAGTTTGGCATCGAGTTCCGGCTTGCGGATTTCCTCGATATTCAGGTGAACGGGCACCCCCATCCGAGCCTGAACATCCTTGCGCAGACGATCGATGTCTTCGCCTTTCTTGCCAATCACGATGCCCGGTCGAGCAGTATGTATGGTTATTCTGGCATTTCGGGCGGGGCGCTCGATGGTGATGTTGGAAACCGATGCACCCGCAAGACGCTTGCTTATGAATTCCCGAACGGCAATATCTTCATTCAGCTTGTCAGCAAAGTCATGCTTCCCATACCAGCGGGAGCTCCAGTCCTTGATGATGCCAACGCGAATGCCGACAGGATTAACTTTTTGTCCCATGTTTTCCTCGTACCCTATTTCTCGGCTACGGTGATACTAAAATGACTCGTACGCTTGAGAATTCGAGTCCCCCGGCCTTTCGCCCTGGCATGAAAACGCTTCAGTACAGGACCTTCATCCACACAGATCTTGGCCACAACCAGTGAGTCCACGTCGGCGCCCGCATTGTGTTCAGCATTGGCAATTGCTGATTCAAGACACTTCCTGATCGGCAAAGCTGCTTTTTTATTGCTATAAACCAGCAACTCGATGGCTCGCTCGACTTTCAGTCCGCGCACCTGATCAGCCACCAACCGGGCCTTCTGCGGGGAAATGCGAAATCCCCTGAGATATGCCGACGCTTCCATTCATTTACTCCTTAAGCTTATCGCTTGGCCTTCTTGTCGGCCGCATGTCCTTTGAAAGTCCGGGTTGGGACGAATTCACCCAGCTTATGGCCTACCATGTTCTCATTGATGCTGACCGGCACATGCTGCCTACCGTTGTGCACTGAAAAGGTAAAGCCAATGAACTCCGGGGTGATGGTCGAACGCCGTGACCAGGTCTTTATTGGCCGCTTTGAACTTTCGTTCGCGGCAGCCAGGACCTTTTTCATGAGATGGCCATCTACAAAGGGACCTTTCTTTATTGAACGTGCCACTTTAGCTCCTCTGATTAAGCTTTGCGCCGGCGAACAATCATGCCGCTCGTCCGCTTGTTCCTGCGGGTACGGTAACCCTTCGTAGGCTGGCCCCAGGGACTGACCGGGTGACGGCCACCGGAGGTACGGCCCTCACCACCACCATGCGGGTGGTCTACCGGATTCATGGCAACACCGCGGACGGAGGGACGGACACCGCGCCAGCGGCTCGCACCCGCTTTCCCCAGTGACCTGGATGAGTGCTCGGCGTTGCCAACTTCTCCGATTACCGCCCGGCAATTGATGCTTACCTTGCGAACCTCGCCAGAGCGCATGCGGATGAGGGCATATTCACCCTCGCGGGCCATGAGCTGCGAGCTCGCACCGGCAGATCGAGCAATCTGAGCACCCTTTCCAGGACGCATCTCGATGTTGTGCACCTGCGCACCAACCGGTATGTAGCGCAGGGGCAGGCAGTTGCCCACCTTGATTGGCGCCTGCTCGCTGGAGATGACCTCCATGCCGACAACCAGGCCCTTGGCAGCAATGATGTAGCGGCGCTCACCATCCGCATACTTCACCAGCGCCAGATGAGCGCTGCGGTTCGGGTCGTATTCCAGACGTTCGACAAGCCCAGGGATGTTCAGCTTGTCACGCTTGAAGTCAACGACACGATAATGCTGCTTATGACCACCGCCACGGCGGCGGGTCGTAATGCGGCCATTGTTGTTCCGGCCGGAAGAGCGATTCTTGCGCTCCAGGAGTGCGGCATGCGGCTTACCCTTGTGAAGTTCGGGGCTTTGCAGCTTGACGACGAAGCGGGCACCCGCTGAAGTCGGTTTTACATTGATTAGGGCCATTTAAGTTTCCTTTGCGACTTAGGCGCCTGACACCAGCTCAAGATTTTGGTCGGCATCCAAGCAAACATAGGCTTTCTTCCAGTCACTGCGACGCCCCACATGGCGACCGAAGCGCTTGACCTTTCCTTTGCAGTTAGCGGTCTGGACAGCCTTCACCTTGACCTCGAAAAGGCTTTCAACGGCCTTCTTGATCTCAAGCTTGGTAGCGTCCGTGGTGACCTTGAATACGAACTGATTGTGCTTTTCCGCCACCCTGGTCGCCTTTTCGCTGATCAGGGGTGACCGCAGTACCAGATATTTGCGCTCCGGATTCATCCCAGCATCTCCTCGAGGCTCTCAGCTGCTTCGCGCGTCATCACCACCCGCTCGTAGCGCAGGAGGTCGACCGGATTCATGGCAGGCACATCCAGCAGGCCCACACGGGGCAGGTTGCGCAAGCCAAGGTAAAGGTTCTCGGTGGGATTGTTGCTGATGATCAGCGTGTCATCGCCACCAAGCAAATTGAGGAGTTGCTTGCCCAGTTTTGTCCTGGGTGCTTCCAGGTCAATGCTTTCCACGATGGTCAGGCGCTCGATCCGCAACAGTTCGGCAAGCACCGAACGCATTGCGCCGGCGTACATCTTCCTGTTGACCTTCTGAACATAGGACCGGGGCTGGGCTGCGAAGGTCCTGCCACCGCCACGCCAGATCGGACTGCGGATGGTACCAGCGCGGGCGCGGCCCGTACCCTTTTGCTTCCAGGGCTTTTTCCCGCCGCCGCGGACTGCCGCACGATTCTTCTGGGCTACGGTGCCGGCCCGGCCACCGGCCATATAGGCCGTCACCACCTGATGAACCAGAGGCTCATTGTAGGCAGTCGTGAAGATCTCATCCGAGAGATTGCACTGGCCTACTGACTCTTTGTTTGTATTGAAGACGGTAACTTGCATGATAGATTTCCTGCCTAACGCGCTTTGACAGCGGGACGGATCTCCACGTCGGCACCCTTGGAGCCAGGCACCGCGCCTTTTACGAGGAGGAGGTTACGATCCATATCAACGCGAATGATTTCCAGGTTCTGCATGGTGACGCGCTCGGCACCAAGCTGGCCAGCCATGCGCTTGCCCTTGAAAACACGACCGGGGGTCTGGCGGTTACCGATGGAACCAGGTGCGCGATGCGAAAGGCTGTTACCGTGGGTGGCCCTGTTGCTGCTGAAATTGTGGCGCTTGATGGCCCCGGCAAATCCCTTGCCCTTGCTGATGGCGCTGACATCCACCATCTGCCCGGCCTCGAAAATCTCAAGCGTCAGATCAGCCCCGGCTTGAAAAGCCGTGACATCATCCACGGTGAACTCACGCAGCGAACGGCCGGCCTGAATTCCGGCCTTGGCGAAGTGCCCGGCCATGGGCTTGGTGACGCGCTGCGGGCGCCGTTCACCAAAGGTCACCTGAATGGCAGTGTATCCATCGACCGCCGGTGTCTTGACCTGGGCAATGCGATTCGGGGTCACCTCAAGGACCGTGACGCCTACCGATGCGCCATTGTCCTGCACGACCCGTGTCATCCCCAGCTTGCGTCCTACTAATCCAATACTCATTTTCCTGTCCTTTGATTCCGCTTCCCGGACTTAGAGCTTGATCTCGACATCGACCCCAGCTGCCAGATCAAGCTTGATCAGCGCATCGACAGTTTTGTCCGTGGGCTCGAGGATATCGAGGATCCGCTTATGGGTGCGGATCTCGAATTGATCACGAGATTTCTTGTTTACATGGGGCGAACGGAGCACGGTAAATCGCTCGATCTTGGTCGGGAGCGGAATGGGGCCATGCACGCGGGCACCCGTACGTTTCGCCGTGTCGACAATCTCAGCCGCCGAGGCGTCAAGTATCCGGTGATCAAAGGATTTGAGCCGGATGCGAATCTTCGAGCTTTCCATATTATTTGCCTTACTCCACGATCTTGGCGACGACGCCGGCGCCAACGGTGCGGCCGCCTTCGCGGATAGCGAAGCGCAGGCCTTCTTCCATGGCGATCGGGGCGATCAGGGTCACGTTCATCTTGACGTTGTCACCCGGCATCACCATCTCCACCCCCGAGGGCAGCTCGCAGGCACCCGTCACGTCCGTGGTGCGGAAGTAGAACTGCGGCCGGTAGCCATTGAAAAACGGCGTGTGACGCCCACCCTCTTCCTTCGACAGCACGTACACCTCGGCTTCAAAGCGGGTATGCGGCTTGATGGAACCGGGCTTGGCCAGCACCTGGCCTCGCTCGACGTCGTCTTTCTTGGTGCCGCGCAGCAGCGCGCCGATGTTGTCGCCCGCCTGGCCCTGATCCAGCAGCTTGCGGAACATCTCCACACCGGTGATGGTGGTCTTGGTGGTCGGACGCATGCCGACGATCTCGATTTCATCACCCACCTTGATGATGCCGCGCTCCACGCGTCCGGTCACCACGGTGCCACGCCCGGAAATGGAGAACACGTCTTCCACCGGCATCAAAAACGGCTTGTCGATGGCGCGCTCGGGCTGCGGGATGTAGCTGTCCAGCGCATCGGCAAGCTTGAAAATCGCCGGCTCGCCAATCTCGCTCTGATCCCCTTCCAGGGCCTTGAGCGCCGAACCCGTGATCACCGGGGTGTCGTCGCCCGGGAATTCATACTTGTCCAGCAGCTCGCGCACTTCCATCTCCACCAGCTCCAGCAGCTCGGCGTCGTCCACCATGTCGGCCTTGTTCAGGAACACGACAATGTAGGGCACGCCCACCTGACGGGCCAGCAGAATGTGCTCGCGCGTCTGCGGCATCGGGCCATCCGCCGCACTCACCACCAGGATCGCGCCGTCCATCTGCGCCGCTCCGGTGATCATGTTCTTGACGTAGTCCGCGTGACCCGGGCAATCCACGTGCGCATAGTGCCGCGCCTGCGTTTCATATTCCACGTGCGAGGTCGCAATCGTGATCCCGCGCTCCCGCTCTTCCGGCGCATTGTCAATCTGACTGTAATCCCGGAACTCCCCACCAAACTTCGTGGACAGCACCTTCGTCAACGCCGCCGTCAGCGTGGTCTTCCCATGGTCCACGTGACCAATCGTCCCTACATTTACATGCGGCTTCGTGCGCTCAAACTTTCCCTTGGCCACGGCTCAAACCTCCGATTGCGGAATACTGTTAACGTTGGCTCTTCTGTACAATTGTCTCGGCGACATGCGCCGGGACCTCGAGATATTTCTTGAATTCCATCGTGTAGGTTGCCCGGCCTTGTGACAAGGAGCGTACCGTGGTGGCATACCCAAACATTTCCGCCAAGGGAACTTCAGCCCGGATGACCTTGGCGCCAGCCTCATCATCCATGCCCAGAATCATGCCACGACGGGAATTCAAATCGCCGATGATGTCGCCCATGTAGTCTTCAGGCGTTACGACCTCGACGGAGAATACAGGTTCCAGGAGTACCGGATTTGCCTTTTTGGCACCATCCTTGAACGCCATGGAGCCTGCGATCTTAAAGGCGGCTTCCGATGAATCGACTTCATGGTAGGAACCATCAAAGATGGTTACCTTTACGTCGACCACGGGAAAGCCCGCTATAATACCATTATTGAGCGCTTCTTCAACACCTTTCTGCGTCGGCGCGATGAATTCCTTCGGCACGGTACCGCCAACCACCGCATTTTCGAACACGAAACCTTCGCCCGGTTCCCGTGGCGACAATCTCAACCAGACATGGCCATATTGCCCACGACCACCGGACTGGCGCACGAACTTGCCTTCCTGCTCGACGGTTTTGCGGATCGTTTCACGGTATGCGACCTGTGGCGCACCCACATTGGCTTCAACGCCGAATTCGCGCTTCATGCGATCGACAATGATTTCGAGATGCAACTCGCCCATGCCGGAGATGATGGTCTGCCCGGACTCCTGATCGGTCCGCACCCGGAATGAAGGATCTTCCTGGGCCAGCTTGCCCAGCGCGAGCCCCATCTTTTCCTGGTCGCTCTTGGTTTTCGGCTCCACCGCAACGTGAATCACCGGCTCCGGGAATTCCATGCTTTCCAGCGAAATCGGCTTGCCGAGATCACAGAGCGTCTCACCTGTCACGACACCCTTGAGCCCCACGGCTGCAGCGATGTCACCGGCGCGAACTTCCTTGATTTCCTTGCGCTCATTGGCGTGCATCTGCAGCAGACGGCCAATGCGCTCCTTCTGGCCCTTGCTCGGGATCAACACCTGGGTGCCAGCCTCAAGCACACCGGAGTAGACGCGAAAGAAGGTCAGCTGGCCCACGAACGGGTCGGTGGCGATCTTGAAAGCCAGCGCGGAGAAGGGCTCCTCATCAACAGGTAGCCTCGATTCTTCCTCGCCAGTATCCGGCTGCGTGCCCTTCACTGCCGACACGTCCGCCGGCGCAGGCAGATAATCGACAACCGCGTCGAGCATGGCCTGCACGCCCTTGTTCTTGAAGGCGGAACCGCAAAGTACCGGCACCAGCGCACCCGCTATCGTTCCCTCGCGCAGCGCACTCTTGATTTCCTCGTCGCTCAGCTCCTCGCCTTCGAGGTAGCGCATCATGAGTTCTTCGTTGCTCTCAGCGGCAGCTTCGACCATGAACTGGCGGGCACTTTCAGCCTGCTCCCGCATGTCAGCCGCGATTTCGCGCTCCTCGAAACGCACGCCCTGACTGGCATCATCCCAGTAGATCGCCTTCATCTTGAGCAGGTCGATCACACCTTCGAAGTTGTCCTCAGCGCCGATCGGGAGCTGGATTGGCACCGGATTGCCGCGCAGGCGCTCCCGGATCTGCTTGACCACGCGACCGAAATCGGCACCGGAACGATCCATCTTGTTGACGAAGGCGATGCGTGGCACGCCATATTTGTTCGCCTGGCGCCAGACCGTTTCCGACTGGGGCTGCACGCCGCCAACCGCGCAGAACACCGCGCAGGCACCGTCTAGCACGCGCAGCGATCGCTCCACCTCGATGGTGAAATCCACGTGACCCGGCGTGTCAATGATATTGATCCGGTGCTCGGGCAACTTGCCATCCATGCCCTTCCAGAAGCAGGTGGTAGCCGCAGACGTGATGGTGATGCCACGTTCCTGCTCCTGTTCCATCCAGTCCATGGTGGCCGCGCCCTCATGAACCTCGCCGATCTTGTGCGAGACACCCGTGTAAAAAAGAATGCGCTCGGTCGTCGTCGTTTTACCGGCGTCGATGTGAGCCATGATCCCGATATTCCGGTAACGCTCGATAGGAGTTGTACGTGCCACGCCTGAATCCTTTAAATCCTGGGTTTTTACCAGCGGTAATGGGAGAAGGCCTTGTTGGCCTCTGCCATCCTGTGAGTTTCTTCGCGCTTTCTGACCGCATTGCCGCGGTTTTCAGACGCTTCGATCAATTCGGCCGCCAAACGTTCACCCATGGACTTTTCCGAACGCTTGCGTGCGGAGTCCACGAGCCAGCGCATCGCCAAGGCCGTGCGGCGCTGTGAGCGCACTTCGACGGGCACCTGATAGGTTGCACCACCGACACGACGGCTTTTCACTTCCACCATGGGACGGATGTTGTCCAGGGCCTGGCGAAAGAGGGCAATGGGGTCTTCCTTGCCGCGCGCGGCGACACGATCCAGGGCACCATAGACGATTTTTTCGGCTACGCTCTTCTTGCCATCCCTCATCAGGTTATTGGCAAATTTGGCCAGCATTTCGTCCTTGTACTTCGGATCAGGAAGAATCTGGCGCTTGGGGACTTCACGACGTCTCGGCATACTTTACTCCTTCGAGAATTCTTGGCTTACTTCGGCCGCTTGGCGCCATATTTCGAGCGCGCCTGCTTGCGATTCTTCACGCCAGCCGTATCCAGGCTGCCGCGCACGATGTGATACCGGACGCCTGGCAGATCCTTGACGCGTCCACCGCGGATCAGGACTACCGAGTGCTCCTGAAGGTTGTGACCTTCGCCCGGAATATAGCTGCTGACCTCAAAGCCATTGGTCAGGCGCACACGTGCAACCTTACGCAACGCTGAATTGGGTTTTTTAGGGGTCGTCGTGTAAACGCGGGTACACACACCGCGCTTTTGCGGGTTTGCTTCCAGCGCCGGAACCTTGCTCTTTTCCTTGACCTTGGTACGCGGGTTACGAACCAGCTGATTGATTGTTGGCATGAATTACGTCTCCACAGATCTGTGTTGATTGGGCATACAGTAGAAAACTACTGGCCGGCGCCCTGTTAAGAGGGCGAATTCTAGGAGGGAAGCGGTTTTCTGTCAAGGAAAACCCTTAAAAATAAAGGCCGGCCCGCAGGCCGGCCCAATTCTCGTCCTTATTTCTCGGCCGCAATGGAACCGATCATCTCGGATTGTCCTTCCTGGCTGGTTTCCTGCGCTGAGGATCCCAGCTCTCCCGGCAAGGGCTTCACCCGCTGCTTCCGGCGATGCTCGTGATAAGCGAGCCCTGTTCCGGCAGGTATCAGGCGACCGACGATGACGTTTTCCTTGAGACCACGCAGCGCATCCATTCTGCCGGATACGGCGGCTTCGGTCAGCACCCGGGTGGTCTCCTGGAAGCTTGCCGCGGAGATGAAGGATTCCGTCGACAGGCTGGCCTTGGTGATGCCGAGCAGAACGGGCTCCAGCACCGCTGGCTGCTTGCCTTCAGCGATAACCCTTTCGTTCTCCTCTTCCGCACGGGTGCGGTCAAGCTGCTCGCCTTTCAGCAGGATCGTTTCCCCGCCATCCAGGACCTCGACCTTGCGCAGCATCTGCCGCACGATCACCTCGATGTGCTTGTCATTGATCTTCACACCCTGCAGGCGGTAAACGTCCTGGACCTCATCCACAATGTAGCGGGCGAGCGATTCCACCCCGAGCACGCGCAGGATGTCGTGCGGCACCGGCTGCCCTTCGACCAGCTGCTCGCCGCGGTTCACGTGCTCACCTTCGAACACCGTGACATGGCGCCCCTTGGGGATGAGGTATTCATGCTGCTCCCCATGCTCATCGGTAATGATCAGCCGCTGCTTGCCCTTGGTATCCTTGCCAAAGCTGATGATGCCTTCATGCTCGGCAATGATGGCAAAGTCCTTGGGACGGCGCGCCTCGAACAGTTCGGCCACCCGTGGCAGACCACCGGTGATGTCGCGGGTCTTGGAAGTCTCCTGCGGAATGCGCGCGACGACGTCGCCAGCCGCAATGACATCATTTTCCTTGACGGTCACGATGGCCCCCGGCGGCAGGAAGTAGCGTGCCGGAATCTCGGTACCTGGCATATGCAGCTCATTGCCCTGGTCATCCTGCAGGATGATCACCGGGCGCAGATCACGCCCTTGCTGACCACGCTGCTTGGGATCACTGACGACCAGTGTGGACAGGCCGGTGATTTCATCCACATGCGCATTGACCGTCACACCATCCACGAAGCTCTGGAAGGCGATGGTACCCTCGACCTCACTGATGATGGGGTGCGTGTACGGATCCCAGGTGGCAATCGTCTGGCCTGCCGTGACGGTATCCCCTTCGTTGACCAGGATGTTGGCGCCATAAGGGATCTTGTAGCGTTCCTTCTCGCGCCCCTGCTCATCCGAGATGCTCAGTTCACCATTGCGGCCCACCACGATGTTCCTGCCGCTGGGATGTTTCACGAATCGCAGGTTCTGGAAGCGCGTTGCGCCCCCCTGCTTCACCTCGATGGTGCTTTGTGCCGCAGCCCGGCTTGCAGCGCCGCCGATATGGAAGGTACGCATGGTCAGCTGGGTACCCGGCTCGCCGATACTCTGCGCGGCGATCACGCCCACGGCTTCGCCGGCATTGACCAGGTGTCCGCGCCCGAGATCACGTCCATAGCAGAGGGCGCATACGCCATGCTTTGAACGACAGGTGAGCGGCGAGCGTACGCGGAGCTGATCGACGCCCAATTCGTCGAGAAGCTTGACCTTGCTTTCATCGAGCATGGTGTTGGCCGGCACGACCCCCTCCCCGGTATTGGGATGCAGGATTTCCTCCAGCGTCACCCGGCCGAGTACCCGCTCGCGCAGGGGTTCGATCACTTCGCCGCCTTCCACCAGGGGGTTCATGAGCAGGCCGTTGGTTGCACCGCAGTCATGCTCGACCACCACCAGGTCCTGGGTCACGTCCACCAGACGGCGGGTCAGGTAACCAGAGTTGGCGGTTTTCAGGGCCGTATCCGCCAGACCCTTTCGCGCGCCATGCGTCGAGATGAAGTACTGCAGTACGTTCAGGCCTTCTCGGAAGTTCGCGGTAATCGGGGTTTCGATGATGGAGCCGTCCGGCTTGGCCATCAGCCCGCGCATCCCCGAGAGCTGCCGGATCTGCTGGGCTGAACCACGAGCACCGGAATCCGCCATCATGTAGATGGAGTTGAAGGACTCCTGTTCGACCTGTTTGCCGGTGGCGTCCACCACGATTTCCGTGCTGAGCTTGTCCATCATGGCCTTGGCCACCTGATCGGTGGTGCGGGACCAGATATCGACGACCTTGTTGTAGCGTTCGCCCTGGGTCACGAGACCGCTGGCGTACTGTCCTTCGATGGCCTTGACCTCCTCCTCGGCACGGGCAAGGATGTCCACCTTCTCCTTGGGCGTGACCATGTCATCCGCGCCAAAGGAGATTCCGGCCCTCGTGGCATAGCTGAAACCGGTATACATCAGCTGGTCGGCGAAGACGACGGTTTCCTTCAGGCCAACGCCGCGATAGCAGGCATTGATCAGCTCACCGATGCCCTTCTTCTTCAGGGTACGGTTGAGAATGCTGAAGGGCAGGCCTTCCGGCAGGATGTCCGCCAGTAGCGCCCTTCCGACCGTGGTCTGCTCGCGCTTGCCTCGGATGCGCACCTGAATGCGGGCATGCAGTTCCAGTTGGCCGATATCATAGGCCAGGCGCAGGTCACGCACATCGCTGAAGAGCCGCCCTTCGCCCCGCGCGTTGACGCGATCGCGGGTCATGTAATAGAGACCCAGCACGATGTCCTGCGACGGGACGATGATCGGCTCGCCATTGGCTGGTGACAGCACGTTGTTGGTCGACATCATCAGCGTGCGCGCTTCGAGCTGGGCTTCCAGCGAGAGGGGCACGTGCACGGCCATCTGGTCGCCGTCGAAGTCGGCGTTGTAGGCAGCGCAGACCAGCGGATGCAGCTGGATGGCCTTGCCCTCGATCAGGACCGGCTCGAAGGCCTGGATACCCAGTCGATGCAGGGTCGGCGCACGGTTGAGCAGCACCGGATGCTCACGGATGACCTCTTCAAGGATGTCCCAGACCTCCGGACGTTCCTGCTCGACCATCTTCTTGGCAGCCTTGATGGTCGTGGCCAGGCCACGCAGTTCGAGCTTGTTGAAGATGAAGGGCTTGAACAGTTCCAGTGCCATCTTCTTGGGCAGGCCGCACTGATGCAGACGCAACTGCGGACCGACCACGATCACGGAACGGCCGGAGTAG
Source organism: Thermithiobacillus plumbiphilus (assembly GCF_038070005.1). NCBI lineage: Bacteria > Pseudomonadati > Pseudomonadota > Acidithiobacillia > Acidithiobacillales > Thermithiobacillaceae > Thermithiobacillus > Thermithiobacillus plumbiphilus. The sequence continues at coordinate 93,869 of NZ_JBBPCO010000012.1, forward strand.
TCCACGCGCTTGCCGAGCAGGTTCTGACGGAAACGGCCCTGCTTGCCCTTGATCATGTCGGCAAGGGATTTCAGCGGCCGCTTGTTGGCCCCGGAGATGGCACGTCCGCGACGGCCATTGTCCAGCAGGGCGTCCACGGATTCCTGCAGCATGCGCTTTTCATTGCGCACGATGATGTCCGGCGCCTTCAGCTCCAGCAGCCGCTTGAGGCGATTGTTGCGGTTGATCACGCGCCGGTAGAGGTCGTTCAGGTCCGAGGTGGCAAAGCGACCACCATCCAGCGGCACCAGGGGACGCAGGTCCGGCGGCAACACCGGCAGGACCTCGAGCACCATCCACTCGGGACGATTGCCGGACTCGCCAAAGGCTTCCAGGATCTTCAAACGCTTGCCGAATTTCTTGATCTTGGTGTCAGAGCCGGTATTCCCCAGCTCCTCACGGATGCTCGCGGCCTCCTTCTCGACATGGATCGCACGCAGCAGGTCGCGGACCGCCTCGGCACCCATCTTGGCGACGAACTCGTCACCGTACTCTTCCAGGGCGTCGAGGTACTGATCCTCGGTCAGGATCTGCCGGGCCTCCAGCGCCGTCATGCCTGGCTCGATGACGACATAGGCCTCGAAGTAGAGCACGCGCTCGATGTCACGCAGCGGCATGTCCAGAATCATGCCCATGCGACTGGGCAGGGACTTCAGGAACCAGATGTGCGCCACCGGGCTGGCCAGCTCGATATGGCCCATCCGGTCACGCCTGACCTTGGAGAGCGTGACTTCGACGCCGCACTTCTCGCAGATGACGCCCCGGTGCTTGAGACGCTTGTATTTACCGCACAGACATTCGTAATCTTTTACAGGGCCAAAGATCTTGGCGCAGAACAGGCCGTCCCGCTCCGGCTTGAAGGTTCGGTAGTTGATGGTTTCGGGTTTCTTGACCTCACCATAGGACCATGAGCGGATCTTGTCCGGGGATGCGAGCCCGATGCGGATTGCATCGAACTCTTCCTGTGCACCGGGCTGCTTGAACAGATTCAGTAAGTCTTTCAAAGTCTATCTCCCCAATGTGGGTCAGCGTTGACGATGACTGCTGCATCGCCAATCTCTTGCCTCGCGGCTCTCCGTCCCGAGGCGATAAAGCCTTAGACGGAGCAGACGGATTTAGATTCCCCCCTTTCGGGGGGTCAGTTTCCAGTCTTACTTTTCCAGCTGTTCCAGTTCGATATCTATTCCCAGCGAGCGCAGTTCCTTCAAAAGCACATTGAAGGACTCCGGCATGCCAGCTTCCATGCGGTAATCACCCTTGACGATGGATTCATACATCTTGGTCCGCCCGGTCACGTCATCGGACTTCACCGTCAGCATTTCCTGCAGGGTGTAGGCAGCGCCGTAGGCCTGCAGGGCCCAGACTTCCATTTCACCGAAACGCTGTCCACCGAACTGCGCCTTGCCGCCCAGCGGCTGCTGGGTGACCAGGGAGTACGGACCGGTGGATCGGGCATGCATCTTGTCATCCACCAGGTGATGGAGCTTGAGCATGTACATGTAGCCCACGGTGACCTTGCGATCGAAGGGCTCGCCAGTGCGACCATCATACAGGGTGGTCTGACCGCTTTCCGGCAATCCGGCCAGCTTCAGCAGGTGCTTGATTTCGGCCTCATCGGCACCGTCGAACACCGGGGTTGCCATCGGCACGCCATTGCGAAGATTGGCGCTCAGGTTGAGAATTTCCTCATCGCTGAACTCATCGAGGCGCTCCTTGTTTCCGGAGAAGTTGTAGATCTGCTCCAGGAAACCGCGGATTTCCTCCACGGCGCGCCTGGCCTGCAACATCTGATTGATGCGCTCGCCCAAGCCCTTGGCCGCCCAGCCCAGATGCGTTTCCAGGATCTGACCGACGTTCATGCGCGACGGCACGCCGAGTGGATTGAGCACGATGTCCGCCGGGGTGCCATCCTCCAGGAAGGGCATGTCCTCGACTGGCACGATGCGTGACACCACGCCCTTGTTGCCGTGGCGGCCGGCCATCTTATCACCGGGCTGCAGGCGACGACGGATGGCCACGTAGACCTTCACCATCTTCAGGACGCCGGGCGACAGCTCATCACCGGAAAGCAGTTTCTTGCGCTTTTCCTCCAGGTTCTGATCCAGACGCAGGCGCTGTTCCTCGAGCTGGGCACGGATCAATTCAAGCTGCTCATTGACCTCCTCGCTGCGCAAGCGGATCTCGAACCAGCGGGAACGCGGCACGGACTTGAGGTAGACCCTGGTGATCTTGCCGCCCGCGTCGATCTCGCCCGGACCGCCCTCGGCGATCTTGCCGGTCAGGAGTTTCTCGATGCGCTGGAAGGTGTCTTCCTCGACGATGCGGAACTGGTCGTTCAGATCCTTCTTGATACGGGCCAGCTCGGCATTCTCGATCTGCTTGGCACGGGCATCCTTGTCGACGCCATCACGGGTAAAGACCTGGACGTCGATGACCGTGCCCGACAGGCCCGCCGGCATGCGTAGGGAGCTGTCCTTCACGTCCGAAGCCTTCTCGCCAAAGATGGCGCGCAACAGCTTCTCCTCGGGCGTCAGTTGTGACTCGCCCTTGGGCGTGACCTTGCCGACCAGGATGTCACCGGCTTCGACTTCAGCACCGATATAGACAATGCCGGACTCGTCGAGATTGCGCAGATTGGCCTCGCTGACATTCGGAATGTCGCGCGTGATCTCCTCGGAACCGAGCTTGGTATCGCGGGCGAATACCGAGTATTCCTCGACGTGGATGGTGGTGAAGCGATCATCCGCCACCACGCGCTCCGAAATCAGGATGGAGTCCTCGAAGTTGTAGCCGTTCCAGGGCATGAAGGCGACCAGGACGTTCTGACCCAGCGCCAGCTCACCAAGCTCCGTGCTTGGGCCATCGGCCAGCACGTCGCCCCGGGCCACCACGTCACCGACCCTGACGATGGGGCGCTGATTGATGTTGGTGTTCTGGTTGGAACGCGTGTACTTGATGAGGTTGTAGATGTCCACGCCCGGCTCGTCCGGCGCGGTTTCCTCGTCATTGACGCGCACCACGATGCGGCCGGCGTCCACGCTGTCCACCATGCCGCCACGACGCGCCACCACGGTCACGCCCGAATCGATGGCCACCGGCTTTTCCATGCCGGTGCCGACCAGAGGCGCCTGGGTACGCAGCGTCGGCACCGCCTGGCGCTGCATGTTCGAACCCATCAGCGCGCGGTTCGCGTCGTCATGCTCCAGGAACGGGATCAGGCTGGCCGCCACCGAGACGATCTGCTTCGGCGAGATGTCCATGAACTGCACCCGTTCCGGCGCCGACAGGGTGAATTCGTTGTGATGCCGGCAGGACACCAATTCGTCGACCAGCTGGCCATTTTCATCCAGCGTGGAGTTGGCCTGGGCAATGACATAGTCGCCCTCCTCGATCGCCGACAGATAGACGATCTCATCCGTCACCTGCCGATCCACGATCTTGCGATATGGGGTTTCCAGGAAACCGTACTCATTGGTCCGGGCATAGGTGGACAGACTGTTGATCAGACCGATGTTCGGGCCTTCCGGCGTTTCGATCGGGCAGATGCGGCCATAGTGGGTTGGATGCACGTCGCGGACTTCAAAGCCGGCGCGCTCACGGGTCAGACCACCAGGACCGAGGGCAGAAACACGGCGCTTGTGCGTCACTTCCGACAGCGGGTTGGTCTGGTCCATGAACTGCGACAGCTGGCTGGAGCCGAAGAACTCCTTGACCACGGCTGAAACCGGCTTGGCGTTGATCAGCTCCTGCGGCATCAGGCCTTCGCTCTCGGCCAGGGCCAGGCGCTCCTTGACCGCGCGCTCGACACGCACCAACCCGACCCGGAACTGGTTTTCCGCCAGTTCACCCACGGAGCGGACGCGCCGGTTGCCGAGATGATCGATGTCGTCAATCTCACCATTGCCGTTTTTCAGGGCAATGAGCACTTTCATCACATCGATGATGTCATCCTTGCTCAGCACGCCGGAACCGGTGATCTCCTGGCGTCCGACCCGGCGGTTGAACTTCATGCGCCCGACCGCGGACAGATCATAGCGATCGGCATTGAAGAACAGGTTCTGGAACAGGGTCTGCGCGGCGTCGCGTGTCGGCGGTTCACCCGGGCGCATCATCCGGTAGATCTCGATCTGGGCTTCCAGCGGATCTCGCGTGGTGTCGGCGCGCAGGGTTTCCGACATGAACGGGCCATGATCCAGTTCGTTCACGTAGAGCGTCTGGACGGTCTCGATGCCCGCGCTGCGCAAGGCTTCGAGCGCATCAGCGGTGATCGGATCGTTGGCATACAGCAAGAACTCGCCGGTACGCGGATCGATGACATCATGCGCCACGGTGCGGCCAGCCAGGAACTCATCCGGCACGACGATTTCCTGGAGTCCCACCTCCGCCATCTGGCGAACGTGGCGGGCGGTGATCCGGCGACCGGCAGGGACCAGCACTTCGCCGGTCTGGGGATTGACCAGATCGAATTCGGCCATCTCGCCCCGCAGTCTCTCGGGCACGAGGGTGTAGCGCACCTGCTTCGCGTCGATGCGGAACTGTTCCTTTTCAAAGAACATGTCGAGTATCTCGCCCGAGGAATAACCCAGGGCGCGCAACAGCGTGGTGGCCGGCAACTTGCGGCGGCGGTCGATGCGGACGTAGAGCAGATCCTTGGGATCGAACTCGAAATCCAGCCAGGAACCGCGGTAGGGAATGATGCGGGCATTGAACAACAGCTTGCCGGAAGAATGGGTCTTGCCGCGGTCGTGGTCGAAGAACACGCCCGGAGAACGATGGAGCTGTGACACGATCACACGCTCGGTGCCATTCACGACGAAGGTGCCGTTTTCCGTCATCAGGGGGATTTCCCCCATGTAGACTTCCTGCTCCTTGATATCACGTACACGGCGCGTACCTGTGCCCTCATCCTTCTCGTAAAGGGCCAGTCGCAGCTTCACCTTGATGGGTGCGTGATAAGTAAGTCCCCGCTGCTGACACTCCTTCACGTCGAAAGGAGGTTCTTCCAGGCGGTAGGAAACATATTCAAGCACGGCGTTTCCCGAATAGCTTTCCATGGGAAAGACCGATTTGAAAGCAGCCTGCAAGCCTAGGTCTTCCCGTTCCAAGGGCGGCACATCCGGCTGCAGGAATTGCCGATAGGAATCGACCTGGGTCGCCAGCAGGTAAGGCACCTGAAGAATGGTCTGCCTTTTGCCGAAGTCCTTGCGAATGCGCTTTTTCTCAGTAAAGGAATATGCCATGAATGCTCCAGAGTAGCTAAGGGCCAGTGCTGTCCGGCCTAGCAGGGAGATGTTTCCAGAAATAGGGATCGGCTGGTGGCGAAATCGCCACCAGCCGTTACAGCAGGTAACCTGTAAGGTTACTTGACTTCAGCAGAAGCGCCGGCTTCGACCAGCTGGGCCTTGATCTTTTCAGCTTCGTCCTTGGCCACACCTTCCTTGACAGCCTTGGGCGCGGCTTCAACCAGATCCTTGGCTTCCTTGAGGCCCAGGCCGGTGATCGCCCGCACCACCTTGATGGCGTTGACCTTGTTGTCGCCAGCAGCAGTGAGAATGACGTCAAACTCAGTCTTTTCCTCAACGGCAGGGGCGGCCTCACCAGCACCGGCGGCGGCAGGACCAGCCACGGCTACGGCAGCAGCGGAAACGCCAAACTTTTCTTCCATGTCCTTGATCAGCTCGGAGAGCTCAAGAACGGTCATACCAGCGATTGCATCCAGAATTTCGGCTTTGGAAACGGCCATGATTCAACTCCTGAAAATAAATTAAAAGGTTTGGAATAGCGTGCGATCAGGCAGCTTTCTGGTCCCGCACGGCTGCGACCGTACGTACGAAGCGCGCCGGCACTTCGTTGAGGGTACGGACGAAGGTCGAGATCGGCGCCTGCATTGTGCCCATGAGCCGGGCCAGCAGCTCTTCGCGGCTTGGCATTTTGGCCAGTTGCGCGACACGCTGCGCATCCAGCAGGCTGCTTCCCAGGGCACCCACCGTGATCACCAGGCGGTCATTGGTCCTGGCGAAGTCGGACAAGACCTTGGCCAGCGCCACCGGATCGGGACTGCTGCTGAATAGCAAAGGCCCTTTCAACTGGTCCTGGACCACCGCAAAAGGCGTGCCTTCGACAGCCCGATGCATCAGCGTGTTCTTGACCACCCGCATGGAGACGTTCTGGGCACGGCCAGTAGTACGCAAGCGGGTCAGGTCGGACACAGTGAGTCCCCGATATTCGGCAAAGACCACCGCCTGCGCGCCTTCAAGCTGCGACTGCACTTCGGCTATAACCGCCTTTTTCTGCTCAAGATTCAGACTCACTTGAATCTCACCTCCTCATGACCGGCGGGTCCGGCGGCAGGACGAAACCTTGCCGGACCACACCGTCTACGCAGGGCGACCATCCGATTAAGAGCCGGGACACCGGCTCCCCTGCGGTCTTAGACACCGGCCACCCGGAGGTGACCAGTCCCCATTTCTCCAGATACTGCCCTGACTGCAGGCGGGCATCCTGGAGAAATTCGCTTAAGCTGTAAATCCTGCGTGGTCGACGATCACGCCGGGTCCCATGGTGCTGGAGACCGTGAACTTGCGGAAGTAGACACCCTTGCTGGCGGCCGGCCTGGCCTTGCGCAAGGCATCCACGACAGCCAGCAGGTTTTCCTGCAAGGCGGCCGGTTCAAAGGACGACTTGCCGATGGTGCAGTGAATGATGCCACCCTTGTCCACCCGGAACTGAACCTGACCGGACTTGGCGTTCTTGACCGCCGTTTTCACATCGGCCGTGACGGTGCCCACCTTCGGGTTCGGCATCAGGCCACGGGGACCGAGGATCTGTCCCAGCTGACCCACCACGCGCATGGTGTCTGGCGTTGCGATCACGACATCAAAGTTGAGATTGCCGTCACGCACCTGCTGCGCCAGATCATCCAGGCCGACGATGTCGGCGCCAGCCTCGCGGGCATCAGCGGCCTTGTCGCCGTCGGCAAAGACTGCCACGCGCACGGTCTTTCCTGTGCCATTCGGCAATACGACCGAGCCGCGCACCATCTGATCCGATTTGCGGGGATCCACGCCGAGATTGATGGCCACATCCACGGATTCATCAAACTTTGCCTTGGCCATGTTTTTGACCAGCGGCAGCGCCTCTTCCAGCGGATAGCGCTTGCCATGCTCCAGCTGGGCTTCCATCGATTGCAGCCGCTTACCTTTCTTCGCCATGACTTAACCCTCCACAACCAGGCCCATGCTGCGGGCAGTGCCTTCAACCGTGCGCATGGCTGCTTCCAGCTCATTGGCATTGAGATCGGGCATCTTTGTCTTTGCAATCTCCTCGACCTGGGCGCGCGTCACCTTGCCGACCTTGTCGGAATTTGGGCGCTTGCTGCCGCTGGTGATTCCCGCGGCCTTCTTCAGCAGCACGGATGCAGGCGGGGTCTTGGTCTCGAAGGTAAAGCTCTTGTCGGCATACGCCGTGATCACCACGGGGGTCGGCAGGCCGGGCTCAAGGTGCTGCGTGCGCGCATTGAAGGCCTTGCAGAATTCCATGATGTTCAGTCCGCGCTGGCCCAGGGCAGGACCTACGGGCGGGCTGGGATTGGCCTGTCCGGCCTTGATCTGCAGCTTGATGTAACCAATGATTTTCTTAGCCATGATTTACTCCATGTTCGGGGTACAGGCGTCTTGCGACTCCCCCATATGCTCAGACCTTTTCAATCTGTCCGAAATCCAGCTCCACGGGCGTGGAGCGTCCAAACACCATGACGGATACCCGTACCTTGTTCTTTTCGTAATTCACTTCTTCGACGGACCCATTGAAGTCCTTGAAAGGTCCATCCACCACCCGGACAGACTCTCCCACTTCGAAGCTGATCTTGGGCCGCGGTTTTTCCACGCCCTCCTGGACCTGCTGCAGGATTGCCTGGGCTTCCTTCTCGGTCAAGGGATGCGGCCGCCCAACTGAGCCACCCACAAAGCCGGTCACCTTGGGGGTATCCTTCACCATGTGCCAGGTGCTTTCGTCCAGCTCCATTTGCACCAGCACGTAGCCCGGGAAAAACTTGCGCTCGGAGCTGCGCTTCTGACCCTGGCGCATTTCCACCACTTCCTCGGTGGGCACCAGAATGTCGCCAAAAAGGTCTTCGAGGCCTTCTCGCCGGATCCGCTCTTCCAGGGAACGCTTGACCTGCTTCTCAAAGCCTGAATAAGCCTGGACCACATACCACCGCTTTGCCATGCTAGCTCTCCTGGCGCATGATGAGCTGGACGAGCCACAGCAGGCCGAAGTCCACCATCCAGAGGAAAATTGCGATCACGCTGACCATCAGCATGATGACTCCAGTGGTTTGCACCACTTCTTTCCGGGATGGCCAGACCACCTTGCCCGCCTCGGCAACGGCCTCCCGGACAAAGACAATGCTGCCACGGCCTTTTTCGCTTGTCAGAAACACGCCCGCTGCTGCGAATACACCTACCAGAACTGCCGCCACCTGTGCCAGAGGCTGGGTGGATGGGATCAGAAAATAGGCTAGCACCCCGAGCGTGGCGAGGGCCCCGACGAGGATCATTTTTTGCCGCTCAGACATCGGCGTGCGCCTTGCTTTTGTAATTGAATGGCAGGCCAGGAGGGGCTCGAACCCCCAACCTGCGGTTTTGGAGACCGCTGCTCTACCAATTGAGCTACTGGCCTAAACAGGATTGAAGAGGAGCAGCGATCTGCTCCTCCTCGGATTGCCTTACTCCACGATCTTGGCGACGACGCCGGCGCCAACGGTGCGGCCGCCTTCGCGGATAGCGAAGCGCAGGCCTTCTTCCATGGCGATCGGGGCGATCAGGGTCACGTTCATCTTGACGTTGTCACCCGGCATCACCATCTCCACCCCCGAGGGCAGCTCGCAGGCACCCGTCACGTCCGTGGTGCGGAAGTAGAACTGCGGCCGGTAGCCATTGAAAAACGGCGTGTGACGCCCACCCTCTTCCTTCGACAGCACGTACACCTCGGCTTCAAAGCGGGTATGCGGCTTGATGGAACCGGGCTTGGCCAGCACCTGGCCTCGCTCGACGTCGTCTTTCTTGGTGCCGCGCAGCAGCGCGCCGATGTTGTCGCCCGCCTGGCCCTGATCCAGCAGCTTGCGGAACATCTCCACACCGGTGATGGTGGTCTTGGTGGTCGGACGCATGCCGACGATCTCGATTTCATCACCCACCTTGATGATGCCGCGCTCCACGCGTCCGGTCACCACGGTGCCACGCCCGGAAATGGAGAACACGTCTTCCACCGGCATCAAAAACGGCTTGTCGATGGCGCGCTCGGGCTGCGGGATGTAGCTGTCCAGCGCATCGGCAAGCTTGAAAATCGCCGGCTCGCCAATCTCGCTCTGATCCCCTTCCAGGGCCTTGAGCGCCGAACCCGTGATCACCGGGGTGTCGTCGCCCGGGAATTCATACTTGTCCAGCAGCTCGCGCACTTCCATCTCCACCAGCTCCAGCAGCTCGGCGTCGTCCACCATGTCGGCCTTGTTCAGGAACACGACAATGTAGGGCACGCCCACCTGACGGGCCAGCAGAATGTGCTCGCGCGTCTGCGGCATCGGGCCATCCGCCGCACTCACCACCAGGATCGCGCCGTCCATCTGCGCCGCTCCGGTGATCATGTTCTTGACGTAGTCCGCGTGACCCGGGCAATCCACGTGCGCATAGTGCCGCGCCTGCGTTTCATATTCCACGTGCGAGGTCGCAATCGTGATCCCGCGCTCCCGCTCTTCCGGCGCATTGTCAATCTGACTGTAATCCCGGAACTCCCCACCAAACTTCGTGGACAGCACCTTCGTCAACGCCGCCGTCAGCGTGGTCTTCCCATGGTCCACGTGACCAATCGTCCCTACATTTACATGCGGCTTCGTGCGCTCAAACTTTCCCTTGGCCATTGCGTTCCCCTATAAGACCGCCATCCGATGGCGTTTTACAAGACGATGAATCAACAATAAAAATGGAGCCCACAACCGGATTCGAACCGGTGACCTCTTCCTTACCAAGGAAGTGCTCTACCGCCTGAGCTATGTGGGCACGATATGATCATGGAGCGGGCGATGGGAATCGAACCCACACCATCAGCTTGGAAGGCTGAGGTTCTACCATTGAACTACGCCCGCGCAACTCAAAGCTGGACAACCAGCCACCCCAGCCCACAAGCACCCAGGTGGCGTTAATTTGGTGGAGGGGGGAGGATTCGAACCTCCGAAGGCAGAGCCGTCAGATTTACAGTCTGATCCCTTTGACCGCTCGGGAACCCCTCCGACATAACCGACAATCATCCAACAAACGTCTGCCGGCGTCAAGCTGAATCGTTCGCTGCTGCGCACGTCTAGACAGCCTGACTAAAGGCTGCTAATCCTAATCCCTGTGCGGTGGAAACGCAAATGAATTTTCAGTGGTCGCGCCGCCTTTGTGGCCCTGCTATCAGCAAGGCGTGCATTCATCGGACCTTCGATGTTTTCCCGGGCAAACCCGGCAAAGTACCATGGCCCGATTGCCGAAACAGCTGACATCCACGCTGTCCGGCATGTACTTCCCTGATAGGCTTTCACAGCAAGCCAGCTGACGGCATTCCCTGCCAGCCCACATTGATCTGTCACTCGTATCGTTCACTGGAGCATATCATGCAATTCATGCGGTTTGGCGCCCTGGCTACCGAATCCGGTTACCGCTTCCGACTCTGGAGCACCCGCGCCCGGGAGGCTGCCGTGGTGATTTACAATGATCAAGGCCAGGAGCAGCAGGTGCATGCCATGGACGCACAAGGTGCGGGCATCTTCGAGGCGGATATCACTGGCATCACGCCAGGTGCGCGCTACAAGTTCCGGCTGGATGGATCAGACCTGCCGGACCCTTATGCGCGATATCTGCCCGACGGGGTGCATGGGCCGGCCGAACTCTTCGCCAGCCAGTATCGCTGGCAGACGGCAGACTGGCGGGCACCCGCGCCGGATGCACTCGTCATCTACGAGCTGCATGTGGGTACCTTTACCCCGGAGGGCAGCTATGCCGCGGCCCGGCAGAAGCTTCCCTGTCTGCGCGAACTTGGCGTCAATGCCATCGAGCTGCTACCCCTTTCCAGCTTTCCCGGGACACGGGGCTGGGGTTACGATGGCGTGGCGCATTTTACGCCCTATGCCGGATATGGCACGCCGGATGAGCTGCGGGCCTTCGTGGATGCTGCCCATGCCCACGGTCTGGCGGTAATACTCGACGTGGTTTACAACCACTGGGGTCCGGATGGCAATTATCTCGCCGCTTATAGCCCGGAATACTTCACGGACGCCCATCATACGCCCTGGGGCAACGCCCCCAATTTCGACCAGGCCCGTTCCGAATTCATGCGCGCCTATGTGCTTGAAAACGCCCGCTACTGGCTGGAGGAGTTCCGCTTTGATGGATTGCGCCTCGATGCCACGCATACGATCCAGGATGACAGCCCGGTACATATCCTGAAGGAAATCGCGCAGATGGCGGCGCAATTGCCTGGTGACAGATTTCTGATTGCCGAGGATGAACGCAACTGGCCCGGCATCGTGCGGGAATATGGGCTCAATGGCGTCTGGGCGGATGACTTTCATCATCAGGTCCATGTATTGCTGACGGACGAGCAGGATGGTTACTATGCCGATTACCCGCTGGACATCGGCAGCCTCGCCCGGGTCATCGAGCGTGGCTGGCTGTATGAGGGGCAGTTTGCGCCACATCTTGGGAAAGCCCGCGGTGAGCCGGCCGGGGACCTGCCCGCCGCCGCGCTGGTATACTGTCTGCAGAATCATGATCAGGTCGGCAACCGGGCCTTTGGCGAGCGTCTGAATCAACTGGTGGATCTGGAAAGCTACCTCGCTGCCTCGGCCTTGCTGCTCTTCCTGCCCTATACGCCCTTGTTGTTCATGGGACAGGAATGGGCCGCCAGCACGCCATTTCAGTATTTCACGGACCACAACCCCGAACTCGGGGCGCTGGTAACGGCAGGACGACGCCGGGAATTCGAGCACTTTGCCGCCTTTGCCGACCCCGCGGCAGCGGCACGCATTCCCGACCCGCAGGCTGATACCACCTTCAGGAACTCGGTCCTGCGCTGGGAGGAGCGCGATCAGGCCTCGCATGCAAGGGTGCTCGCCTTATACCAGCGGCTTCTTGCCCTGCGCCGCGAGGACCCGGTGCTCCGCCATGGTGATCGTCGACAGATGGCAGCCGGCCTGATCGGGAATGAGGCGCTCTGGATACATCGCTGGCATGACGGTGAGCATCGGTTGCTGCTATTCAATCCCGGAGAGCGGGCAGTCGAAACCACGATGCTGCTGCCCCTCCAGAAATCCTGGAATCTGCTCCTGTCCACCCACCCGGCGGACGATCTCCCAGACAAGTTCGCCGGCAGGCTGCCGGCACGCGCCAGCCTGATGCTGACCGCCACCGACCAAAAATAAACAGGAGATACGCTGTGACGGAAAAACAGCCGGACCAGACACTGGATCAAGGTATCGATGGCTTATGCCGGCCCGAACGCCTGCCGACCAGCACCTACCGACTGCAACTGACACCCCAGTTTGGTTTTGCCCAGGCGCGCGCGGCACTGGAATACATCGCCGCCCTTGGCGTGAGCGAAATCTACACCTCGCCCTATCTGCAGGCCCGCGAGGGCAGCACGCATGGCTATGATGTGATCGATCACAACCGGATCAATGAGGAACTGGGCGGGGAATCTGCCTACGAGGCGTTCACGGACGAGATCCGCCGGCTGGGAATGGGGCATGTGCTGGACATGGTGCCCAATCACATGGCCATTGCCACCAATGAGAACACCTGGTGGCAGGACGTGCTGCAGAATGGCGAGAGCTCGATCCATGCCGATTACTTCGACATTGACTGGCATCCGCTCAAGCCGGGGGTGCAGGGCCGCGTGTTGCTGCCCATTCTCGGCGACATGTACGGCAATGTGCTGGAACGCGGCGAACTTCAGCTGGAACGTCAGGGCGGGGCGTTTTTCATTCGCTACTATGAAAAGCTCCTGCCGGTGGCGCCGAAGTCGGTGATTCCGATACTGGAAAAGACAGTCGAAACCCTGGCAATCAACTCGCCGGAGGACGACCAATACCTCGATGGTCAGGAACTGCAGAGCATCATCACGGCCCTCCGCAACCTGCCTTCAAGGGATGAGCGCGATCCATCCCGCATCGAGGAGCGAAACCGCGAAAAGGAGGTCATCCGCCGGCGCCTGGACACCCTGTTCGAGCAGTCGGCGACGATTCGCAGCGCCGTAGACAGGGTCGTTGCGGAATATAACGGCAGGCCCGGCGATCCACATAGTTTCGATCTGCTGGACTGCCTGCTGGGCGAGCAGAGCTACCGCCTGAGTTTCTGGAAGGTGGCGACAGAGGAGATCAATTATCGGCGTTTTTTCGATGTCAATGACCTTGCCGCACTCAGGATGGAAGACCCCCGGGTGTTCCAGGCCACGCATGCACATATCCTGAACCTGATTGCCGCCGGCAGGATCACCGGACTGCGCCTGGATCATACCGATGGCCTGTATGCGCCCCGGGCCTATTTTCAGCGTCTGCAACTCGAAAGATGCAGGCAGTTGCATGGCGGGGATGATCCAGCATTCATGAAGCGCATGCAGGAACGACTGGAAGAGGAACAGGTTCCCCGGATTCCCCGCCCATTGTATCTGCTGGTGGAAAAGATCCTGGAGCCCGGCGAGCATCTGCCAACGCGATGGGCCATTCATGGCACCACCGGTTACGATTTTCTCAATGCCGTGGGTGGGCTGTGGGTGGACCGGAAAGCCGAGCGCTCGCTCAGCGCCACCTATCGTCGCTTCACCGGCGTCACGGAAAGCTATGAAGACATCGTCTACCGCAGCAAGAAGCAGATCATGCGCGGCAGTCTGGCCAGCGAGATCGCCGTGCTGGCGCATGCCCTGAAACGGCTTGCGGAAAACAACCGGCGCTCGCAGGACTATACGCTCACCAGTCTGACGGCGGTCATCATCGAGACCATTGCCTGCTTTCCGGTATACCGGACCTATCTGGAAGAAAACGGCCGCCGCGAAGAGCACGACGACGAATACATCGAACAGGCGATCGAGGCCGCCAAGCTGCGCAATCCCGGCATCAACACCTCGATCTTCAACTATCTGCGTGACATGCTGCTGCTCCGGTTTCCGGACAATGTCGAGGATGTCCAGCGCCAGGAACAGATCCGCTTCGCACTGAAGTTCCAGCAGGTGACCAGCCCGGTGATGGCCAAGGGTGTGGAAGATACCACTTTCTATGTCTATAACCGGCTCGTGAGCCTCAATGAAGTTGGCGGTGATCCCGGGATATTTGGCACTTCTCCGGCGGAATTCCACGCCGGCAATCTTGAGCGCCTGCGGATCTGGCCGCTGTCCATGACCAGCACCGCCACCCATGACACAAAACGCGGGGAAGACATGCGGGCGCGCATCAGCGTGCTTTCGGAAATGCCCGCCGACTGGCGCGGTCTGGTCACACACTGGAACCGCATCAACCGCAATGCCAAACGCGAGGTTCAGGGCCAGCCGGTTCCCAGCAACAATGATGAATACCTGTTTTACCAAACGCTGCTGGGTGCCTGGCCCATGGAGGGCTTCGACGGCAATTCGCCCGACTATGAAAGCTTCGTCGAACGCATCGACGCCTACATGCTCAAGGCCGTGCGCGAGGCAAAGCGCCGCACCGGCTGGATCACCCCAAACGAAGCCTATGAACAGGCCCTGCAGCAATTCGTGCAGAAGGTCCTGAAAAACCCGCGTGGCCGGTTTGTGCAGAGCATGCAGACAGTGGTCAGACGACTGGCAAGCTACGGCGCCTGCAACTCCCTGTCCCAACTACTCCTGAAGATGGTGACGCCCGGCGTGCCGGACTGCTACCAGGGGAGCGAACTCTGGGATCTCAACCTGGTGGATCCGGACAACCGCAGACCCGCGGATTTCGAGCGTCGCAGACAGCTCCTGCAGGAAATCCAGGCAGGTCTGACGGACCGGCGCGCGCTGGCCCGAAACCTGCTGGAGCGTTTCGAGGACGGCGCAATCAAGCTGTATGTCATCAGTACGGTGCTCAACTTCCGGCGCGAGCATCCGGATCTGTTCCTGTTTGGTGACTATCAGCCGATCCGTACGGGTGAGCATGTCCTGGCGCTGGAACGCATCCATGGCTCCGAACGCATCATTGCCGTGGTGCCCCGCTTTGCCTTGAAGCTCACGGAAGGCGAAGCGGCCTGGCCGCTGGGCGAGGTCTGGGGCAATACAGTGCTCAACACCCCGGTGGCTGGTCGCTATGAGAATCTCCTTACGGGAGAGCAACTGGATTCCAGTGACAGCCATGGGCTGCCCATGGCGGAAATCTTTGCCCACTTCCCGCTGGCCCTGTTACGGCACCAGACCGTCTGACCAGGGATGGCTCTTACCCTGGTCGAAAGACCACGCGGGCGCGCAGAGAAAGGCCATTTCTCCGGGAGCACTCTCACCATGGCGATGGCAAAGCATCAGGTCACTGAACTGAAGCCACAGCGCGGCTGGCGTCGCCTTGGCAGCCCCAAAACCGGATTTCGCTACGTCAACGCGCGCGGCGAGCCCGTGCGCGCACCCGCGCATCTGCAGCGGATCCAGTCCTTGCACATCCCACCGGGCTGGCGAGACGTGCGTATCTCGCCCAGCCATAAGGCACGTCTGCAGGCCACAGGTTATGACAGCAAGGGGCGCAAACAATATATCTATCACCCGGACTACGTCGCCACGCAGAATCGACAGAAGTTTGCGCGCTTACTGGAACTGGCCGAGGCCCTGCCGCGGATGCGGGAGACGACCAATGCCCACCTGCACGAAACAGGACTACCGCGCGAGAAGGTGCTTGCCGCGGTGCTGCGGCTGATCAATGAAACCTACTTTCGCATCGGCTCCGAGCGTTATGCCCGTCAGCATCGCACCTTTGGGATCACCAGCCTGCGCAAGCGGCACTGCCGGATCGAGGGCAATCACCTGGTCTTTGCCTTCCGGGGCAAGCACGGGGTGGCGCAGCGCCGGATCGTCACCGACGCACTGCTGGTCGGCATCATCGCGGAGTTGTTGAAATTGCCTGGTCCCTATCTGTTTCAGTACGTCGATCCGGAAAAAGGCATACAGCGCGTTTGCGAAAAGGCCGTCAACAGCTACGTCAGGCAGGTGCTTCATGCGGACTGCACCGCCAAGGATTTCCGTACCTTCGGTGGCAGCCTGCTGGCTGCCCGGATTCTGGATGGGCTTGGGCCGCCGGAATCCGACAAGGATGCCAGACGCAAGATTGCCAGCTGCATCCGCCAGGTAGCCGAGCGCCTGGGGAATACCCCCGCAGTCGCCCGCTCTTCCTACATCCATCCGCAGGTGCTGGACAGCTTCCAGGCTGGCAGGACCCTGGGCGCCTTTCAGCCCCGGCGCCGCCGGCTGCGTCGGGTGGATGGCCGACAGTCCGGGCACTATCCCGAAGAGCTCGCCTTTCTGGCATTGCTGCGGGAATGCGCAGCCAACTCCGGGCAGGATCATACCGGTACCCAGGGCTAGCACAGCATGATCTAGCGGTTGAGGAACTCCGCCAGGGGTGCCAGCGCCGGAATCCGGTTGGCAACGATCTTCAGCACGACGAGGAAGGGCACGGCGATCAGCATGCCGGGAATGCCCCACATCCAGCCCCAGAGCATCAGGGCGAGAAAGATGATGACCGGGTTGAGTGTCAGCCGCTGCCCAAGCACCAGCGGCGTCACAATCTGACCCTCCAGGGTGGCCAGACTCAGGAAGGTGATGGGCACCAGGGCTGCATGAGCCAGACTGTCAAAGGACAGGATGGCTACCAGCGTGAGCACCACCAGGTTGACGCTCGCACCGAGATAGGGGATGAAATTCAGCAGGGCCACCATGCCTCCCCAGAGCGCGGGATTGGGCATCCCCAGCAGGAACATGGCAAGCGCCGTGGCCAGCCCCAGTCCGGCATTGATATAGGTGATGGTGAACAGGTAGTGAGAGACTTCCTGCTCGATGGCATGCGCCATGTCAACAGCGCGCACCTTGTCCCTGAAGCGTGGTAGCACATGTACCAGCTTGCGCAGGAAAGTGTCACCCGAGGCCAGCAGGAAATACAGGAGAATCAACGCCGTCACGCCATTGAACAGCAGGTTCTGGGTACTGGCCAGTACGGTCTTTGAAAACCCCGTTTCCTGAATGACGACGGGCATGGGTTTCCTGCCATTTTCCACCTGAGCCATGCTGGAAACCTGCTGCGTTGCCGCCTGCACCCGCTCCACTGGCTTCTTGAGCTTGCGGATCTTGACCTCCAGACTATGCAGGGTCTGTGGCGCGTGCTGCAGCCAGCGTGTTGCCGGGTCGACCAGTGAATAAGCCCCGAGCCCGACGCTCAGCACCAGCAGCAGCACGATCACCGCTGCCCCGATCGGTGGTGCGATACCAGCTCTCCGCAGACCACGCACCGCCGGGGACAACACCAGCGAAAACAGGATCGCAAGCGCTACTGGCAACAGCAGGGAACGCGCAAAATACAGGGTATAGAAAACCGCCAGCAGGAAGAGACCGACCACCGCAACGCGCACTGGATCAAAGCGCCGCCTTTCATAACGGACCTCAACTGGGCCAGGATGTCCGTCATCCCCCATTTTCCCCTCCCCCCGTCTGAGGACTTCGTGTATTAGGATGTTCATGGACGAGTTGTGGCATAATGCGCAAACGATTCTAGGGTTTTCGCAATGCTTCGGAGACTTGCATTAGCAGGATGCGCCGGGGCTACAAAAAAGCTCAAGCCACAGGAGCGCTGTCCATGAGAAAAAGAAGTCAGGTGCTGGTTTCACTCCTGCTGATCCCGCTTGCACTGGGTGCTTGCGATCGACAGGAAAAGGGACAGGAGCGACCCTTTACCAGCACGGAAAACAAAACGGCCCCTGCGCGTCAGGCACCTGTCAGCGGCCTGCCGGACTTCACGCGGCTGGTCAAGGAGGAAGGCCCGGCCGTAGTGAACATCAGCACACTGATCACCGCCCCGGAAAGAGCCCCCATGACAGGCCTGCCGCAAATGCCGGGCGGTCCTGAATCGGATCCCTTCTTCGACTTCTTCCGCCGCTTCATGGACCCTGAAGAAGCACCACCCACCGGACCCAGCCAGTCACTCGGATCAGGCTTCATCATCAGTGCCGATGGTTATATCCTGACCAATGCCCATGTGGTGGCCAATGCCGCCGAAATCACCGTCAGGATGACCGACGAAAAGGAATACCGGGCCCGGCTCATCGGCAGCGACAAACTGACCGACGTTGCCTTGCTGAAAGTGGATGCCAAGGGATTACCCACCGTAAGGCTCGGGAATATCGACAAGGTCCAGGTCGGCGAATGGGTGGCTGCCATCGGCTCCCCATTTGGCTTCGACAACAGCGTGACGGCCGGTATCGTCAGCGCCATCGGCCGCTCGCTGCCCACTGAAAACTATGTGCCCTTCATCCAGACCGACGTGGCGGTAAACCCTGGCAATTCCGGCGGCCCGCTGTTTGACCTCAACGGCAACGTCATCGGCATCAATTCACAGATATATAGCCAGACAGGTGGCTATATGGGCCTTTCCTTTGCCATCCCGATCAACGTTGCGCTGGACGTGGCGAATCAGCTGCGAGAGCATGGCAAGGTCACCCGCGGCCGGCTTGGCATCGCCATACAAAGTATTACCCCCGAACTGGCCCGTTCCTTCAATCTGCCGGACAACGATGGTGCCCTGGTCGCATCCGTCGAGCCTGGGAGCCCCGCCGAGCGGGCTGGCCTCATGACCGGGGACGTGGTGCTTCAATACAATGGCGAGCCCATCAAGAGCGCCAACGAGTTGCCCCGCATGGTGGCGGCTAGCAAGCCGGGCAGCAAGGCCATCCTGGATATCTGGCGCAAGGGTCGCAAGATCCGCGTCAACGTGACGGTGGGCGAGATGCGCGCTGAAACCCAGGCCCAGCCAATGCGTCCACCCGTGGAAAGCAATCCGCTTGGTTTGGGACTGCAAGAACTGCCGCCCGAACAGAGCCAGCAGTTGGGCATTCGTGGTGGCCTGCTCATCGAGCGGGTGGAGGGAGCCGCGGCGGCTGCAGGTCTCCAGCGAGGCGATGTGATTCTTGCCCTGAACAATACCGGGCTTCAAACACTCGAACAGTTTGGCCAGCTCATCAGCCAACTGCGCCCGGGACAGACCATCGCCTTGCTGATCCAGCGTGAAGGTAACGCTTTGTATGTGCCGATCACCATTCCAGGTGGCAAGCCTTAAGGCTGTCACAAGCGTGGAGGGCATGCAGCCATTGGCCGCCCCAGATGCCAGTGTACAGGCGCACAACCAGGGTCTGCCATGGATCCTGCTGCTGGGGCTCTGGCTCACCGGCATCCAGACCGCGCAGGCACACACCTATCTGCTGGCATCCCGGCCAGCTGCCGGCAGCATTCATGCAACAGCCCCGCAGCGCTTCGTGCTGCGTTTTCAGACCCCGGTGGAAAACCGCTTCAGTCACTATGTGCTCGTGCACCAGGGCAAAGCCACACCCTTGAAGCCCGACCATCGAAATGACCATGGCAGCATCAGTGGTCCACTCCCAAACCTGAGCGCCGGCAGCTATCAACTGCGCTGGAGTGTCATGGCACGCGATGGGCATCGGCAGGAAGGGAGCATCCCTTTCCAGGTTCGCTAGGTGGCGGACGCCCACCTGCTCGACGGCATGCTCGGGCGGGCACTCGATTATGCCGGGCTCGCGCTGATTGCCAGCCCCGCTTTATGGCAGGTGCTCACGCGCTCCGCCGGACCGCATCGGCGGCTGGTACTCGGGGGCACGCTCAGCGCCACTGCCGGCGCGCTGATCAGCCTGCACGCCGTCACCCTGATGGCCTTCTCGCCATTTGTGCCGGACAACAGCTCCGCGCTCGAAATTGCCGAGCTGGATCTCGGCCTGGGTGATTACCATCAGGTGCTCAGCAGCAGCGCCTTTGGCAAGGCCTGGCTTCTCCATGTGCTTACCCTCCTGGCGGCAGCCCTGATCAGTGGACATGGCAGGATGACATGCGCAAAAGCCTGGACATCCCTCATCCTGGCCGGCATCTCCGCAGCGGGCCTGGCGTTCATGGGACATGCCGGCGAATACGGCTGGCAATCCTGGCTTTACATGACAGACCTGCTTCATCTGGGCGCGGCTCTTACCTGGCTTGCTGGCTTGAGCATGCTCACTGTCGACCGGCTGGGAGGCTACGGGCAAATTGACCTACCGGCCATTGGACGGTTTTCGCGACTTGCAGGCTGGTTGATGGCTGGCGCCATGGCCAGCGGATTGCTGCGGCTCTATTTACAGGGTGTTTCGCGCACTGCCCTGCTAGAGGATATCTATGGCTGGGTTCTCGCTGGCAAACTGCTGGCCCTTGTGAGCGTCCTGCTCAGCGCATGGAGCCTGCGACGCTGGCTTGCCACCAGTGAAGGCATGGGCAATCCACCCTGGCGCCGCTTTGACGATCGGCTGAGTGCTGAATTCTTTTTCGCGGCCGTCCTGATCCTCATGGCCGCCCTGCTCACTCAGCTCCCACCGCCTCCGCCCGATCCGGTTCCAGCAACGCCTCGCTACCTCCCATCCGGATGAGCAGATCCCGTAGCCGGTCAGCATCGGCCCGAGGCCGCAGATGCACCAATAGCAACATGGCGTCCCTCTCAAGAGCGCGCAGGTGCTGTGGCTTGGGATGCGATCTGCGCGTGAGGCCATAGGCAGCGCCCAGGGCTCCGCCCAGCACCACTCCAATATCCGGTCCGATCAGCTGCACCATCGACATCAGCCCCGGCGGCTGAAAGCCCGGCAGCAAACTCAGACCGATGCTGAAGGCCGCGCTCAGGACCAGTCCAAATAGCGCGCCCCGTCCTGCAAATGAGAACACACTGTCCCGGTATTGCTGTCCAAGCCCACGGAAAAAGCGGTGCTTGAGTCTCTCGGCCATTGCCACATCGATCAGATCACGCGGCACGCCCTGGTGCACCAGTTCCGCGACCGCCTGCTTCACCGCCTGCTCGGAATCGAAGAACACGGATAAGGTATAGGTATCCCGGTGAGCCGGATAGTCGGCATTCATGCCCCCCTCCTCAGCGCCTGCAGTTCGGCCGCGGTCCAGGGCGTGCTCCGGGTATCCAGCTCCTGGCGCAGGCGCTTGACCAGCTCCACGTCCACGGGTCCGCCCTTGTTGCCGCCCATGCTGCGGACATGCGTGGCCACGGCGGCGATTTCCGCATCGTTCAACTGATCCTTCCAGGCTGGCATCGCGCCATTGAAAGTAGCACCACGCACTGATATCGAACCCTGCAGTCCATTGAGCAGAATGCGCACCACGGTTTCCGGATCGCCCTGCACCCACTCGGAACCGACCAGCGGCGGGAAAGTACCCGGCACCCCCTGGCCATTGGCCTGATGACAGCTTGCGCAATGCGTCGTGAACACGGTTGCGCCGGATACCTGCTGGGGAACAGCCTCCTTGTGCGCCCCAGCACCCGGGGTAAGGTAACCAAGATGTGGTGTCACGCCGAACTTGCCATAGTGATTGCCGAAGTAGAATCCGCCAGTAAACACAGTGAGCACGACGGCCGCCCACAGCCACCAGGGGCCAGTGTGTCCGGCCTCTGCAGGTTCTTCGGCCTCCCGTAACAAGGCCCGGTGGATCTTGAGTGCCGAAACTTCTTGCGCTTGCGCACGTTCCTGATCCCGTGCCATGGCCGTCTCCCTAGCGCGCCTGAGGTGCCTGTGTTGCCGGCTGAGCAGCTTCGCTGGTTGCTTCGGTGGGCTGCTGCTCCTCTGGCGGCGGATAGGTGTGATTCAGGGAAAGCAGATAATTCACCAGGGCGACAGCCTCGGGTCTGGCGACGACCACCTTGCCCACGGGTGCAAATTCCGCAGGCACCTTGACCACGGTATCGCCGGGCGCAGCCCGGTCCTTCAAAGCAAAAAGATAGGGAAAGGAAGGCATGATGGACCAGGGTACCAGGGCCCGGGGCTGATACAGATGCAGCAGCTGCCATTGCGGGTCCGGCAGACGCGCCCCGACATTCATCAGATCCGGGCCGGTGCGCATGGTACCCAGCAGATGCGGTTGATCGTAATAGTAATCCGCCGGCACCGAGGGCCGTCCCCAGCCACGCTGCGCATCCGTGGTAATCGCCAGATCACGCACCTGCTGCGAGTGGCAGTAGACACAGCCGTTCTGAACGTAGACCATGCGCCCCTTGGCCTGCTCCGCCGTATAGGGCTTGAGCTGCGCCGGCGGCTGAACCTGGCCCAGCAAGGCCTTGGGAATGGCCACCAGGACAAGTGCCGCGAAGGTCACAGCAGCCACGGCACCTAGCAGCAGCACCAGGATGCGGCTCATGCGCGCCCCCCTTCCCGCAGCGATGCTTGCGCAGGCTCCCGCACGATGATGGGCTTGATCTCATAGAAAGGCGGCATGACGTGCACCGGCCCCTTGCGCGTGAGCAGCAGATAGACGTGATACATGAAAATCAGGTGCCCGAGACTGATCATCAAGGCGGCCCCGCTGCGGATCCAGAGATAGGGCAAGGTTGCCTCCACCGCCGCCTGGAAGGGCTTGGCTGGATCCAGCAGGTTCAGGCCCTGCAGGACACCGCCGATCCCCAGCGCCACCACATAGATCACCATGCCCAGGGCAGTCAGCCAGAAATGCCAGCGGATCAGATGCATGCTCGGCCATTCATGGCCGACCAGCCGGGGCAGCATGTAATACAGCGCCCCGAACAGCGTAAAGGTCACGAACAGATAAACACCCACATGCGAATGCGCGATCGTCCAGTGGGTGAAGTGCGTGGTCCGGTTCACTTCCACCAATGCCGTCATGATCCCCTGTAAAGACACCGCCGTGTAGGACATCGCTGCCAGGACGATGAAGGTGAGCGCCGGCGAATAGCGCATCGCGCCGAAGCGGCCCACCACCGTCATGTGCTGGTTCACGCCCACGGCGAGCACCGGGATGAACATCATAATACTTGCCGTGATGGAGGTTGCCAGCATCCAGCTCGGCATGGGCCCACCAATGAGGTGATGCATGCCGTTGAGGGAATAAAAGAAGGCCAGAGCCCAGAAACCAAGCAGCGACAGCCAGTAGGAATAGATGGGGCGGCCAATGATCTTCGGGATCAGATAATAGATCACGCCAAGATTGATGGTGGTCAGCCAGAGACCCAGGGCATTGTGCGCGTAAAACCAGTTGACAGCCGCGGACTCCACACCCCAATAGATGTTCAGATTGGCAATGGTGAAGATCAGCGGAAACCAGACAAAGGAGGCGGAGACATACCACACGGAAACGTAGAGGTGCTTCACCTGGCGTTTCATCAGCGTGCGCCAGATGGCTGCACCCACCAGCACGCCACCCAGGATCAGCAGCGGGTCGGCGACATAGCGGCTCATCTCCAACCATTCCAGCCCATCCGTGTGACCCATGAGCAGCATGAGGATGCCAGTCAGCACACCGATGTTCCAGATGATGATGCCCGCAATCGCCAGATTGGCCCATTGCAGCGAGGTTCGCAGCAGTCGTGGCATCATCCATAACGAGACCCCGAACATGGCGGTCGAGGCCCAACCATAAACCATGGCATTCAGATGCGCGGGGCGCACCCGGCCAAAAGTCAGCCAGTCCGGTTGTGCCAGCCAGTCCGGGAGATTGAACTTGAGGCTGGTGACATCGCCGAGGATGGTCCCGACCAGCAGCCAAGCCAATGACAGATAGACCGTGAGCAGTACCGGCCGTCTTGCCGATGCATCGAACCGGGCGGTCTCTTCCACATCTTCCCGGATCTGGGCACCGTTCAGGGCCTCATTTTCTCCAGTATTGCCGCTCGAGCCCTCATGGTGTCCGGTGATGGTCGAGCTCATTCCGCACCCCCCCATTCCCCCCGATGCGGTTCAATCAATTCGCCATGACTCGCCCGGCGTTCCGCCTGCTGGGCGCTGGTCTCCCAGGGCCGGCGATATTGCAGGTCGCCGGCATCGAAAGGCAGCATGGCTTGCTCGTCGAGGGATTCAAACTGGCGGGAAACAAGGCCCCACAACAGGAATGCCAGGGCGGTGATGCCAAGCCCCGCAGTCAGAAGGATGATCGTGAATGAACCATATAGCATCGGCATAGCCCCCACAATCCTGGCCCAAAGAAAGGATCACCCAAGTGGGGAATTCAGGCCCATTGCCTGAAGGCTGCTCATCAATCCCCGCAGCTCATCTCAACAGGAATCTAGTCCTGATTCGGGAGAACTTAATCCGACCAAGGTTCGAAAGCGGCCGTGCAGGGCTTTCAGCAAAAGAAAAAGCCCGGCATCATCGATGCCGGGCTGTCCGGAAACAATTCGGATATCTGCCGCGAGATCCTTTAGACGCTACTCCACGCCACGACTGCGCAGGTAATCATCATAGCTGCCCATGTAATCGATGATCCCTTCATCGGGATTGATTTCCAGAATCCGCGTCGCCAGCGAGGAGACGAAGGAGCGATCGTGGCTGACGAAAAGAAGGGTGCCGGGATAAGCCTCCAGCGCCGTATTCAGGGACTCGATGGATTCCATGTCCAGGTGATTGGTCGGTTCATCCATGACCAGGACATTGGGGCGTTGCAGCATCAGCTTGCCAAACAGCATGCGCCCCTGCTCGCCACCCGAGATCACCCGCACCGACTTCCTGATCTCGTCCTTGGAAAACAGCAGCCGCCCCAGGGTGCCGCGAATGGTCTGCTCGTCGGTGCCAGGCTGGCCCCACTGGCTCATCCAGTCAAACAGTGACATATCCTCGGCGAAATCCGCCGCGTGATCCTGAGCGAAATAACCGAGCTTGGCATTTTCCGACCACTTCACCACCCCGGCATCCGGATCCAGATCACCGGCCAGACAACGCAGCAGGGTCGTCTTGCCTGCCCCGTTTGGACCAATGATCGCCAAGCGCTCGCCCGCTTCCAGCATCAGATTGAAACCTTCGAAGAGCGGCTTCTCGCCATAGCCTCTGGCAAGCTCCTCCACTTCCAGCGCATTGCGATAGAGCTTCTTGTCCTGCTCGAAACGGATGAATGGATTCACCCGGCTCGACAGCTTGATGTCTTCCAGCTTGATCTTCTCGATCTGACGCGCTCGCGAGGTCGCCTGCTTGGCCTTGGAGGCATTCGCGGAAAAGCGGCTGACAAAGCTCTGCAGCTCGGCAATCTGCGCCTTCTTCTTGGCGTTGTCCGCCAGCAAACGCTCACGGGCCTGGCTTGCTGCCGTCATGTACTCGTCGTAATTGCCTGGGTAAATCCGCAGTTCCCGGTAATCCAGATCCGCCATGTGCGTGCAGACGCTGTTCAGGAAATGACGATCATGGGAGATGATGATCATGGTGCTGTTGCGCTGGTTGAGCATGTCTTCCAGCCAGCGGATCGTATGAATGTCGAGATTATTGGTCGGCTCGTCGAGCAGCATCACGTCCGGATCCGCAAACAGGGTCTGGGCGAGCAGCACGCGCAGCTTCCAGCCCGGCGCCACCGCGCTCATCAAACCGTGATGCTGCTCCAGCGGGATGCCCACGCCCAGCAGCAGTTCGCCAGCGCGTGATTCTGCGGTATAACCATCCAGCTCAGCGAAGCGGACCTCCAGCTCCGCGACCTGCATACCATCCTCCTCGCTCATCTCCGGCAAGGAATAGATCCGGTCACGCTCGGCCTTGACCTGCCACAGTTCGGCATGCCCCATGATCACGGTATCGAGCACCGTGTATTCCTCGAAGGCAAACTGGTCCTGGCGCAGCTTGCCCAGCCGCAGATTGGCATCGAGCGACACGGTGCCCGAACTGGGCTCCAAATCGCCACCGAGGATCTTCATGAAGGTCGACTTGCCGCTACCATTGGCTCCGATCAGGCCGTAGCGATTGCCGTCGCCGAACTTGACGGACACATTTTCAAACAGGGGCTTGGCCCCGAACTGCATGGTGATATTGGCTGTAGATAACAAGGTTTTATCCGGAAGAGAATCAAGGGAGGGCAGAGGCAATGCGCCACGCGGGCATCTCGCCCGGCCCATGTTCAGGGCCTGGGAGCATCATGGCAGGGCACAGATCCCTCGGGAGTCTGAAAAAAAGCTGCCTGACCCAGTCAGGCGGCTTTGCATCTGGAGCTGGCGACAGGAGTCGAACCCGCGACCTGCTGATTACAAATCAGCTGCTCTACCAACTGAGCTACGCCAGCGAAACGGCAATTTTAAGCCAGCCAAGGCCGTAACGCAATTGCGGCCCTATACGGACGACATTTCCGCTAGAACCGCCATACCCTGCAACACGAGATCCGGTACATGCCGAATCTCGCCTGTGTCCGGCGCATCATTCAAAAAGCCTGGAGCCCCGCCGCCGGTGATCAGCACCTGCGCCCCAGGCAGACGGGCCAGTGCCTGCCGCAAAGCAGCATTCACGCCAGCACGGGTCATCTGGCGCACCCCCTGATACATGCAGGCCAGGGTACTCTGTCCAAACTGCAGGTCATCCAGGAGTGGCGCTTCAGCAAGGGAAAGTCCCGGCAGTTGCGCGGTGAACTGTCCAAGAGCGTCCAGGCAGATCTGTTCACCGGGCATGATCAGCCCACCGACGAATATCCTGCCCTGCTCCAGAAGATCCACAGTGACAGCCGTTCCCATATCCACCAGCACGCAGTCCTGGCCGGGGATGAGGTGACTCGCCGCCAGCAGTTTGCAGACGCGGTCAAAACCGAGACTGCCGGGTGGATCATAGCGCAGCTCGATCACCGAGCTCGCCAGCCTGGCATCGAGCAGATGCAGCACCGGTGCGGACGACACCTGGCCCAGGCAGGTCGTTAGTTCTTCCAGCACATGTGGCACAACACCACCTAAGTATAACTCGTCCACACCCGACAACCCCGAATCGGCAAGCAAGGTCTTGCACAGCTCGGCCGCAGAATCCCTGGTGGTGGGATAAACATGACAGGAAAAACCATCCTGCCGGACCAGCGCCAATACCGTACTGGTGTTGCCGACCTGAAGCAGGGCAGTCTGAGTGTGTTTATGTACCAAGCCGAATCGATACCTCGCCCGAATGTACTATCCGCGTCGCCCCGCCGAAATCCACCCTGAGCTGCCCCGACTCATTCACACCAAGGGCAAGCCCAGGTTCATCTCTGCCTGGATGCAGCACTTTCACAGGCTGGTTACGAAGCAGATCCCAGCGCTCCCAGCGGGCATGGAAGGCAGCAAAACCCTCCTCGCAAAACTGCTGATGCGCCTGCAGCAGTGCACGGGCCAGCAGGCCGGCCAGCAGATTCCTGTCCAGTGTAAGGCCAAACGCTGCCTTCAGACTCGTCCAGGGCTGGTCGATGGCTGGATTGGGGGTTTCAGCATGGACATTCACGCCAATACCCACCACCAGGGCACAAGGGCCCTCGAACTCGCCCTGGAGCTCGCAAAGCACACCGGCAAGCTTCCGGCCTTCATGAAGAATATCGTTCGGCCATTTTATCCCATGATCTGTCGCGCCCAGATGAGCAAGCACTTCGGCAAGCACCAAGCCCGCCACCAGCGTAAAGGGCGCGAGCGCGCTTGCTGGCGCATCAAAACGCAGCAGCATGGAAAAGTACAGATTCTGGCCCCAGGGCGAAGACCAGGAACGGCCTCGCCTTCCTCTCCCTCCCGATTGTCCTTCGGCTACTACAATGGTTCCATGGGCCGCGCCGGCCCGGGCCATTTCCAGCAAATGGCCATTGCTGGATTCCAGCATGTTGTGCACCAGCACCGACGCAGGTGATACAGAATCAGGGAAGGCCAGCGTGGCAATGGCCTCGGCATCGAGCGGCATATAAGGAAAGGAAAGGCTGTATCCCTCGCCCACCCTGTGTTGAACCGGGACGCCCTGCGCCACCAACTGCTTGATCGCCTTCCAGACCGCCGTTCTACTGACGCCCAGGCACCTGGCGAGTTGAGTACCGGCGTGTGGCTGCTGGGAGAGGGATTGGAGGATGGCTTGCTGGAGATGGGAGGGCATGGCGGAA
>NZ_JBBPCO010000013.1 GCF_038070005.1 Thermithiobacillus plumbiphilus
CTGCCAAGCCGGGTGCGGGCGGAAGCGGTCTGGCGCACCTTGTCGCGCAGCAGTTTCTGGAGCTGATGCCGCTCGGTGGCAATGTCCTGAAAGCGCTTGGGCAGAAAGTCGACGGCCCCGGCTTCCAGGGCGTCCAGGGTGGCGGGCGCGCCTTCCTGGGTGACCGAGGAGAACATCAGCACGGGCGTGGGACGCCGGGCCATGATGCCGCGCACAGCGCTGACGCCATCCATCACCGGCATCTCCACATCCATGGTGACGACATCCGGCTTCAGGGCCAGTACCTGCTCCACGCCCTGCTTGCCATTGGCGGCGGTACCGACGACCTCAAAGGTCCCATCGCCTTCAAGCATGTCGCGCAGGGTGCGCTGCATGAAGGCGGAGTCGTCTACGATCAGAACTCGGACAGGCATGGGCTTGCTCTTTTGAAACTTAGCGCATCAGGCCGTTGGCCATCAGCAGATTGGGAATGTCGAGGATCAGCACCACCCGGCCATTGCCGGTGATGGTGGCGCCGGCAAAGCCACGGATGGATTGCAGTAGACTGCCGACAGACTTGATGACGACCTCTTCCTGGCCGAACAGCTCATCCACCACCAGGCCCACCCGTTGCTCGCCAATCACCGCGACCACGACATAGGACTTGCCGTCGCGCTGTGAGCCGTGGCCGAGATGCAGCCATTGGCCAAGGTAGCCCAGCGGCAGCACTTCCTCGCGCACTAGCGCCACCTGCTGGCCATTGACGACGCGGGTCTGGGCCATGTCGAGATGAAAGATCTCGCGCACGAGGCTCAGCGGCAGCGCAAAGGTCTGGCCACCGAGCCCGATCATCAGGGTCGGGATGATGGCGAGCGTCAGCGGCAGGCGGATCAGGAAGGTAGTGCCCTGCCCCAGCCTTGAATGGATGTCGATGGCGCCATTGAGCCGGGTGATGTGAGTCTTGACCACGTCCATGCCGACGCCGCGGCCGGAAATGTCGGAAATCACTTCCTTGGTGGAGAAACCCGGCGCGAAGATCAGGTTGAAAGCCTGGCGCTCATCCAGACGGCTGGCGCCATCCTCATCGAGCACGCCCTTTTCGATAGCCTTGCGCTTGAGCTGCTCGGGGTCCATGCCACGCCCGTCATCGGCAATGGTGATAAGGATGTGATCGCCTTCCTGCTGGGCGGAGAGCACCACCCGGCCCTGGGCGGGCTTGCCGGCGGCGATGCGCTGCTCGGGGGTCTCGATGCCGTGATCGACGGCATTGCGCACCAGATGCACGAGCGGGTCGGCAAGCTCCTCGACCAGGGTCTTGTCGAGATCGGTTTCCTCGCCTTGCAGTTCGAGCTCGATTTCCTTGCCCATGTTGCGCGCGATGTCGCGGACCAGGCGCGGGAAGCGTCCAAAGACCTTCTTGATCGGCTGCATGCGGGTCTTCATGACCGCAGCCTGCAGGCTGGAGGTCACCAGATCGAGATGCGCGGCAGCGGCTTCATGGCCCTCTGCTTCGGTGCCATGGCCAAGCGTGAGGATACGGTTACGCACCAGGACCAGTTCGCCGACGAGGTTCATCACTTCATCAAGGCGCCGGGTATCGACGCGGATGGTGGTTTCCTCCTTGGCCGCTGCCGGGCGCAGCAGATCCGGGTCTTCGGCAGGTGCGGGCGCAGCGGCTTCTCGGGCCGGCCGGGCTTCCATGCGCTCTACAGGAGCAGCAGGTTCAGGCGCTGGGGCAGGGTTTGGCGCAGGCATGGCCGGCAAGGCGGCTGCCGGCGCGGGCACCTGAGGGGCTGACGCGCCTTTGCCGTGCAACCGGTCCAGCAGGGCATCGAATTCTTCTTCGCTGATTTCATCCCCGGCGGCCGGGATTGCTGCCGATGCTGCATCAGGGGCTATGTTGGCTTTCTGTGCTTCCAGAGCATCGAGCAGGGCTTCGAATTCCGTCTCGCTGATCTCGTCCTGCGCGGCATCGGGTGCCGGATCGGATAAGCGTGGCGCCGGGACCGGCTCGACTACGACAGGTGGCACTGGCGCCCTGACAGGCTCCGCAATAGTCACCACCGGAGCCGGTTCGGCGACCGGCGCGGCCTCGGCCAGGGCATTGAGCTTCGCCATCAGATCGGGCGAGGCCGGGGTCATGGGCTGACCGGCGGCCACGGCGTCGAGCATGCCCTTGACGGCATCATAGGCAAACAGGATCACGTCCATCATGTCGGTGGACAGGACGCGCTCGCCCTGGCGCAGGCCATTGAAGACGTTCTCGGCGTGGTGACAGATGTCGACCAGGGATTCGAGATTGAGGAAGCCGGCGCCGCCCTTGATGGTGTGAAAGCCACGGAAGATGGCATTGAGCAGGTTCCTGTCGTCCGGCCGGCCTTCAAGCTGGATGAGTTGCTCGTCGAGCTGGGTCAGGAGTTCTCCGGCCTCGACCAGGAAGTCCTGCAGGATGTCTTCCATCCCCTCTGCGTGATACATGGGCATTCCCCCTTAAAATCCGAGACTCGACAGCAGTTCGTCCACTTCGTCCTGACTGGAGACGACATCCGTGCGCGACTTCGGGTCGATCTGCGGGCCTTCCAGCTTTTCGCCCTGCCTTTCGGGCGTTTCCCTGTTGCTCTTGAGCGCAAAGGCCTGAACCAGATGCACGAGTTGCTCCTCGACGGTCTGCACGAGCTGGATGACACGACGGATGATCTGGCTGGAGAGATCCTGATATTCCTGCGCCATCATGATTTCGGTGAGATGGGTGCGGGTGAACTCGCTGTCCTGACGCGCCCGCTCGAGGTAGGACTGCATGCCCTGGGCGAAGCCGGCGAAGTCCTGCGGCGCCATTTCGCGGCTGTAGAGCTTGCTCCAGGCATCCAGCAGGACTTCTGCCTCCTGGATGGCCGGATCCTGCAGGGGAATCAGCAGTTCGACGGCATTCATGGTGCGGTGGGCGGCCTTCTCCGTCATGTCGATGACGTGCTGCAGACGCGCCTTGGCATCGGGGAGCTCGTTTTCCGCCAGGTCCTTGAGACCGGGATCAAAGGACAGCTCCTGGATCGACTGGTGCAGGTCGCGGGTCATGCGGCCCAGTTCCTGGAACATGTCACGGTCATGGACCCGGGCCAAGGCCTTGAGCGATTCAGCGATTGCGTCCTGGTCGTCCTGGTCCAGCGCGGCATTGAGGGCTGTAAGGTGTTCCCGGATTTCCTGCTTGTTATTTTGCATTGTTCATCCTTTGGCAGGCCGGAATCAGGCGTTCAGCCGCTCGAAGATCTTGTCCAGCTTGGTTTTGAGCGTGGCGGCGTTGAAGGGCTTGACGATATAGCCGTTGACGCCGGCCTCGGCTGCCTCGACGATGTTTTCGCGCCTGGCCTCGGCAGTCACCATCAGCACCGGGATGCTCTTGAGCTCGGGGTCCATGCGGATGGCGCGCAGCAGTTCGATACCCGGCATGTTGGGCATGTTCCAGTCGGTGACGACGAAGTCATAGGGATGATTCTTGAGCTTGTTCAAGGCCACGTCGCCGTCCTCGGCTTCGTCGGTATTGTTGAAGCCCAGCTCACGCAGCAGATTCTTGATGATGCGGCGCATTGTCGAGAAATCGTCCACGATGAGAATTTTGATGTTCTGATCCAAAATCCGGTCCTCTTAAAGTGCTTTCTGATAAACGGTATGTACACCGAAACGCCGGACCTCCAGGCCCGGAACCCCATCCTTGGGGGTTTCCGAAAAGCCGGTCAGCAGGAAGCCACCAGGCGCAAGGCTCGCGGCGAGGTTGGTGAGAATGCTGCGCCGGGCTTCGGCATCGAAATAGATCAGGACGTTTCGGCACAGGATGATATCGTGCAACCCGCTGGTGCGCACTTGCAGAGGGTCCATGAGGTTTCCGCGGCGGAAGCTGACCCGCTGACGCAACTGGCTGACCGGCTGCCAGCCCTGCCCCGGCACCTCCTGAAAATGCTTTTGCAGCATTCCGGCCGGTAGATGGCGCAGAGCGTAAGTGCCATAAATGGCCGCCTGAGCCTGCTGGATGGCCTGCGGCGAAATGTCCATGCCAGTCACTTCCCAGCGGAGACCGATAGGGAGGCCGGAGCTTTCCTGCAACAGGATGGCCAGGGTATAGGCTTCATCGCCCGAAGAGCAGGCCGCGCTGAACACCCGCAGATTACTGTCCCCGCGCTGGCGCTTGGCTGGCAATAATTGAGGCAGCAACTCCCTGGTAATCAGATCAAGCTGCGAGGCCTCGCGGAAAAAATAGGTTTCGCGGGTGGTCACCAGGTTCAGCAACACGTCCCATTCGCCATCCGCGCCGTCGAGGCTGGCGAGGTGACTGGCATAAGCATCGAAACTGTGCAGTGCGAGATCCTTCAGACGCTGTCCAAGACGGTTTTCCAACAGATAGCGCTTCTCCTCGGGAAAATGCAGCCCGCTGCGCTTTTCGATCTGCTGACGCAGACGTCCGAAGGCTGAGTCACTGAGGGCAAGCTGTGTACTGCTTTGCATCATGGCGGTCCGATTGGTTTCTATAGGGGTTTACGGCACACATTCAGGAAACTGAAGGTTGGGCTCGCGACTTTTTGGGCCGACCACGCGAGCTCTGCACAGGCGCGCCGCTTGTATCCATCCAGCCCTGAAGATGAGCGCGCAGCCGCAGAGTGGCCTGACTGAGGATCTGGCTGGCACGCGACTCGCTGACATCCAGCACCGCGCCGATCTCGCGCAGGTTCAACTCGTCCTGATAATAGAGACTGAGCACCAGGCGCTCGCGCTCGGGCAGACTGATGATGGCGGCCTGCAGGTCGCCCTGAAAGCGGTTGCTTTCGAGAATGTCCTGCGGGCCGGAGCCGCTGCTGGAGACATGGCGGTCCAGAAATCCGTCATCTTCTGCATCATGCAGATCTTCCAGATGCAGAATCTGCGCGCCACGACACTCGGCAAGTATCTGATAATATTCATCCAGACTGATGCCCAGCGCCACGGCGACGGCCTCGCCGCTCGGCGGATGACCAAGCTGCTGTTCGAGCCGCTGCATGACCTGCTGGACCTGACGCGCCTTCTGGCGACTGCGCCGGGGCAGCCAGTCGTGCTGACGCAGTTCATCGAGCATGGCGCCACGCACCCGCGTTACGGCATAAGTCTCGAACTGGGCCCCCTGCCCACCCTCGAAGTGCCGGGCGGCATTGAGCAAGCCGATCATGCCGGCCTGGATCAGGTCATCGAGATCCACGCTCGGTGGCAGCTTGGCCAATAACTGATGGGCAAGGCGTCGCACCAGTCCGGCATGCTGGCGCACCAGGGTATCGACTTCCTGGGCTGGATCAGGCAGGAACTGCGGCAGGCTCATGCGGAAGCTTCATCCAGCAGGTTGTGGCTGCCAGCGATCAGGCGCTCCATGAAGAATTCCAGGCGCCCACCATTACCCACCGGCATGGGCCAGCGCTCGGCGGTGGTAACCAGACGGTGGAAAGCCTGGGTCGAGGGCGCATTGGGGAAGGCGTCCGTCACCGCGCGCTGGTGCTGCACGGCACGACGCAGCTTGGCATCGAAGGGAATCATGCCCATCAGGTCCAGCGAGACATCGAGGTAGCGATCCGCCACCTGCAGGATTTTGTTGAAGAGTTCGCGGCCTTCCTGGGCATCCCGCACCATGTTCGCCAGCAGGCGAAAACGGCGGTGGCCATAGTCACGGCTGAGCACCTTGATCAATGCATAAGCGTCGGTGATTGAGGTCGGCTCGTTGGAAATCACCACGATGATTTCCTGGGCGGCCAGGCTGAAGGTGAGAACGCTGCTGGAGATACCAGCGGCGGTATCGATCAGCAGGATATCCAGGGGTAAACTGAGATCACCGAAGGACTGTACCAGGGCCGCCTGGGCGCGCAGATCAAGCTCGGCCATGGCCTGTATGCCACTGGCCGCGGGCACGACATGGATGCCATGCGGGCCCTCGACCAGCACTTCCTCCAGCGTCTTCTCGCCGCGCACCACATGACTCAGATTGAAGCGCGGTGCGAGATCCAGCAGCACGTCGATATTGCCGAGACCGAGATCGGCGTCGAGCACCATGACCTTCCTGCCGTACTTGGCGAAGGAAACCGCCATGTTGGCGACCACATTGGTCTTCCCCACGCCCCCCTTGCCGCTGGCCACCGCGATGACACGTACTGGTTTGTTGTTGCGCATACGGCGTAATCCTTCCGCCTGATCCATGGCATTGTCTCTCGGATGCTGTGGTTAGAGGGAGTAAGCGGCGAGGCGCATGCGCTCGCCAAAGGGGGCATCAGGTGGCATACGCTCGGCCGTTGTCCGGGCTGGTTCCTGATCGCTGGGGAAAAGCAGATCCATGACAGCACCAAGATCCGCTCGATGCAGGTCCTCGGGCACCCGCTGGCCATCGGTGTAGAAACTCAGCGGGAGGTTATGCTGCAGCAGGAGATCCATCACCTCGCCAAGCTTCGGCGTTTCGTCGGTTTTGCTGATGATGCAGCCCTCCAGTCCCTGCTGGCCGTAGGCATCCATGACGAGTTGCTGATGGGCGCGCCCGCCGGCGGCATTCAGGACCAGCACGCGCTGGATCTGCTGGCGCGGAGCGGCAAGGATGGCAAGTTGCTTCTTGATGCGCTCATCGCGCGGGCTGAAGCCCACGGTGTCGATCAGGATGAGCTTTTTGTGATCCAGGGCGTCGAGGCGCTCCTGCAGGGCTAGGCCGTCCTGCACCACTTCCACCGGAATGCCGAGGATGCGGCCATACACGCGCAACTGTTCGGTGCCAGCGATACGGTAGGTATCAGTGGTCAGCAGAGCCACCTGATCGGCACCGTATTTCAATGCAAAGCGCGCGGCGAGCTTGGCAATGGTGGTGGTCTTGCCCACCCCAGTGGGGCCAAGCAGAGCGAGAATGCCGCCCTGGTCGGCCGTCGGACCGACCAGCTTGAGATTGGCCTCGAGATAGGGGCGCAGCAGGCCGGTGCTGTCGCTGGCCTCCTGACTACCGGAGGCAGCGAGGATCTGGCGCGCCATGCGGGTGCTGAAACCAAGCTGGATCAACGGCATCAGCGCATAATTGGGGGCTGCGGCTTCCGGCATGCGCACCGGCTGCGGCGCCGGCTCGGGCTGTGCTATCGGCGCTTCGGGCATCTGCAGGCGGGTTTCCACCATCCGGCGCATCTGCTGCAGTTCATCCTTCAATGCGGCGATGGTGGCCAGGGTGCTGTCCTCGGCCGCAGGGGCCTGGGTAATTGGTATGGGCGCGGGGCGCTGCGGGGCAGCCGCCACAGGCGCCGAGACCGGTGCTGCAGAGGCCTGCACTGGCTTTGGCACGCTCGCGGCTTCGACTTTCACCGGTGTCGACATGGCAGGTGTGGCGCGTGGGGCGGGCTTGGTAGTTTTGTCCTGAACGCTTTTCAGGCGGGCAGCGAAGGAAACCTGCTCCTCGGCAGCGTCGGTGACTGCTACGGGTACGCCGAGATTGGCATACTGGTCAGCCTTGCTGGGCCTTGCCGTAGGCGCTTCCTCGCGGCGCGCCGGTACGGGTGCGGCCACCGGGGTTGGTGCAGGTGCCGCCTCCCGTGCCTCTTCTTCCAATAGCGCCGCCTCGTCGAAATCGATGGCGGTGATGATCTCCACCCCGCCCTCCACCTGCCGGTTGGACAGGATGACAGCATCCGGGCCGAGGGCCTCCTTGACCTGGCGCAGGGCCTCGCGGCTGCTTTCTGCATAGAATCTTTTAATCTTCATCCCTGGCCTCCCAAGACCCTGATCATCTTAACTGTCCGGCTTTCCGGAATTTCTGCGTAGGAAAGCACATGTAACTGGCTGGCGGCCCGGCGCAGGAAGCGCGACATCACCTGACGGATGGGTGCGGGTACCACCAGCACCGGATTCATCCCCATGTTCTCGAACTCCTGCACCGCCTGAGCGCTCTGTGTGAGCATGCGCTCGGCGAGTCCCGGCTCCAGCGCCGTGCCCTCGCCCTGACCGGCTTGCAAACTATTTAGCAAGATCTGTTCCAGGTTCGGGTCCAGAGCCATGACCTGCAGTTCGGCACTGGCGGGAAAGAGCTGCTGCACGATGGCGCGGCCCAGGGCCACGCGCACGGCGGCCGTCAGGACGTCAGGATCTTGGCTACGGCTGGCGTGATCCGCCAAAGTCTCGACGATGCTGCGCAGATCGCGGATGTGCACGCCCTCCTGCAAGAGGCTTTGAAGCACTTTTTGAACCGTGCCCAGCGGCAGCAGCTTTGGCACGAGATCCTCCACCAGCTTCGGCGCGCTTTTCGCCAGATGATCCAGCAGATGCTGCACCTCCTCGCGCCCGAGCAGCTCCTGGGCATGGGCATTGATGAGCTGACTGAGATGCGTGGCGACCACGGTGGCGGGATCCACCACGGTGTAGCCCAGCGCCTGACCGCTGGCCTTGAGATCCGGGCTGATCCACAAGGCCGGCAGGCCAAAGGCCGGGTCCTGAGTCGGCGTGCCGGGCAGCTCGCCCAGGACCTGCCCCGGATTGATGGCCAGCAACTGGTCCGGATGAATCTCCCCGCCGGCGATCTGCACGCCCTTGAGGGTGATGCGGTAGGCGCCGGGCGCCAGTTCGAGATTGTCGCGGATATGCACTGGCGGCACCAGGAAGCCCAGATCCTGGGCGAATTTCTTGCGTACCGCTTTGATGCGACCCAGCAACTCTCCCTGCTGGTTGCGATCCACCAGCGGGATCAGCCGGTAGCCAACCTCAAGGCCCAATGGGTCAACCGGCACGATGTCATCCCAGGTGATTTCGTTGGACTCGGCCGGCGCTGCCGGCGCTGCCTGGGCCGTAGCCTCGGGTTTGGTCGCCGCTAACTGGCGTTGCTGGCGCAGGTAGTAGGCCCAGGCTCCCAGAGCCAAAGCGAGGGTGAGAAAGGCGAAGTGCGGCATGCCCGGCACCAGACCCAGCAGGCCGATGATGCCAGCAGTCAGGCCCAGCACCTCGGGACGGGTGAAGAGCTGGCCAATCATTTGCTGCCCAAGATCCTGCCCCGTGCCCACCCGGCTGACCACCACGCCCGCTGCAGTGGAGATGATAATGGCGGGGATCTGGGCGACCAGGCCGTCGCCAATGGTCAGTAAGGTATAGGTCTGGGCAGCCTCCATCATGGGCAACCCATGCTGCGCCACGCCGATGATGAAGCCGCCGATGATGTTGATCACCATCACCAGAATGCCGGCGATGGCGTCCCCGCGCACGAACTTGCTGGCGCCGTCCATGGCGCCATAGAACTCGGCCTCCTGCGCCACTTCCGCGCGACGTTTACGGGCCTCGTCCTCGCCAATGAGTCCGGCGTTGAGATCGGCGTCGATGGCCATCTGCTTGCCGGGCATGGCGTCCAGGGTGAAGCGAGCGCCGACCTCGGCGATGCGCCCGGCGCCCTTGGTGATCACCACGAAATTGATGATCACGAGAATGATGAAGACCACCAGCCCCACGGCGTAATTGCCGCCCACCACGAAGCTGCCGAAAGATTCGATCACGTGCCCGGCGGCGTCCGGGCCATTGTGGCCATGCATCAGCACCACCCGGGTGGAGGCCACGTTCAGCGACAATCGCAGCAGGGTGGCCATCAGCAGCACCGTCGGGAAAGCGGCGAAGTCCAGGGCGCGCACGGTATAGAGGCTGACCATCAGCACGATCAGCGACAGCACGATGTTGAAGGTGAAGAACAAATCCAGCAGGAAGGTCGGCAGCGGCAGAATCATCATGCTCAGGATGAGGATGATGAGAATAGGCCCGGCAAATTCCTTCAGCGGCATGAACTTCAGTGCGTTACGCAGGGCGTCATTCATTGGGCATTACTCAGGGGGTCGAGATCCGCCGGCACATCCAGCTCGCGCGGGGCCTGGGGCGCGGCGCCGCCTTGCTGCTTGTAAACCCGCAACTGGTAGACATAGGCGAGCACTTCCGCCACCGCCGTATAAAGGGCGGCGGGGATTTCCTGGCCGATATCGCTGTTGTGATACAGGGCGCGCGCCAGCGGCGGCGCTTCAAGGATGGGCACATAATGTTCCTGCGCCACTTCCCGGATGCGGGCCGCCAAAAAGTCGGCGCCCATGGCGACCACCTGCGGCGCGCGCATGCCGCCATCCTTGTAGCGAAGGGCCACGGCGAAATGGGTCGGATTGGTGACCACCACGTCGGCAGTCGGGATCTCGCTCATCATGCGCTTGCGCGCCGCCTCGCGCTGCAGGGCGCGGATGCGGCCCTTCACATGCGGATCTCCGTCACTTTCCTTGGACTCCTGCCGCACTTCCTCCTTCGTCATCTTGAGCTGCTGATGATGGGACCAGAGCTGGAAGGGCACGTCCACCGCCACCACCAGCGCCGTCGCGGCGGCCAGGATCAGGAAGATGCGCAGGGCCAGGCTGCCCAGATGCGTAGAAGCCTGACTAAAGGGCTCGTTGGCCAGCGACACCAGATCCATGCGCGCATCCCAGAGCACCCAGAGCGCCACGCCGCCCACCGCCAGCAGCTTGAGGATGGCTTTCACCAGCTCCATCAGGGCGTGCTTTGAGAACATGCGCCCCAGCCCTTTGGCCGGGCTGAGCCGGCTGAAGTCCGGCATCAGGGCCTTTGAACTGAAGATCCAGCCGCCCACCAGGAAATTGGGGAGAATCACCGCCAGCAGGAGCAGCAAAGCCAGCGGCGTGAAGATGACAGCCATTTTGGAAAGAGGCGCCGCAGCCGCCGTAAGCATCAGGGCCGGATCGAAGGCCGCCTGACGATCGATATGCAGACCCTGTTCCAGCATTTCAGCCATGGCTCGATACAAGCCCGGCCCCATGGCCATCAGTCCGCCAGCCGATGCCAGCAGCACCATCCCGGTGGACAGTTCGCGAGACCGGGCCACCTGGCCCTTGTCCCGCGCCTCCTGTTCTCGTCGGGGGGAAGGACTTTCGGTTTTTTCCTGGAAGCTTTCTTCGGCCATGCCTGCTCCACGTTCTCCGGCCGCTCAGCTCAGGACCTGCAGGAAGGCCTCGATGGTCCGCAAGCCCTGACCCAGCCCGCCAGTAAGAACGGGCGTCAGGTAAGGCAGGACCACCACCAGGCTCCAGAACCCCAGTCCGAGCAGCAGCGGGAAACCAATCACAAAGATATTCAGTTGCGGCGAGTCCTTGCTGAGAATCACCAGGGCGATATTGGTCACCAGCAGCACCGCCATCACCGGCAATGCAAGGATGATGCCAATGCGGAAAATAGCGCCGCCCCATTCCACCAACATACGCCAGGCCTGGGGGTCGACGCCCTGCCCCAGCAGGATCGGAAAGGCCTGGAAGCTTTCGGCCAGGGCCGCGATCATCAGGAGATGCCCGTTGGTCGCCAGGAAGGCCAGGGTCGCCAGCAGCGAGAAGAAATGCCCGATCACCGGCGTCTGGGCGCCGTTCTGCGGATCGAGCAGCGTGGCGAAACCAAGGCCCATCTGCAGACTGATGACCTGGGCGGCGTACTCCACTGCGGCAAAGACGATGCGCATCACCAGTCCCATCGCAGCACCGATCAGGATCTGCTGGGCGATGATCAAAGCGCTGGCCACGGACAGGGCCTCCACGGCCGGCATGGGCGGCAGGAGCGGCGCCAGCAGGATGGCGATAACCATGGCAAGGCCAATGCGCAGGCGGATGGTGATCTGGGGCGCGCCAAAAACTGGCGCGGTGGACAGCAGGGCAAGGATCCGGAAGAAGGGAAAGAGATAGGCGCCGACCCAGGCGGCCAGCTCGGCGCTGGTGAAGCTGATCATCAGCCGATCGTGTTCGGAATGTTTTCGATCAGGCGCCGGGTGTAGTCCATCAGCAGGCGCAGCATCCAGGGGCCGGTAAGCAGCAGCACAAAAGCCATGGCGACGACCTTTGGAATGAAACTCAGGGTCATTTCGTTGATCTGGGTGGCGGCCTGGAAGAGGCTGACCAGCAGACCGGCGGCCAAAGCCGTGAGCAGCAGCGGCGCGGAAATCAGCAAGGTGAGCTGCAGCGCCTGCTGGCCGATGGTCATGATCGTTTCAGGGGTCATCATGTGTAGAAACTCCGGGCAAGGGAGCCGATCACGAGGTTCCAGCCATCCACCAGAACAAATAGCATCAGCTTGAATGGCAGGGAAATGGTCACCGGCGACAGCATCATCATGCCCATGGACATGAGCACGGCCGCCACCACCATGTCGATGATCAGAAAGGGTATGAACAGCAGGAAGCCGATCTGGAAGGCGGTTTTCAGTTCCGAGGTCACATAGGCCGGCACCAGCACCTTCAGCGGCGTGACCTCGGGCGACTGGATAGGCTCGCTGCGCGACAGGCGCACGAACAATGCAAGATCATCCTGGCGCGTCTGGCCCAGCATGAAAGTGCGCAGCGGCGTGACGCTGCGCTGCATCGCCTCCTGCATCTCGATCTGGTTCTGC
This sequence comes from Thermithiobacillus plumbiphilus, assembly GCF_038070005.1. Classification (NCBI taxonomy): domain Bacteria; kingdom Pseudomonadati; phylum Pseudomonadota; class Acidithiobacillia; order Acidithiobacillales; family Thermithiobacillaceae; genus Thermithiobacillus; species Thermithiobacillus plumbiphilus. The sequence continues at coordinate 12,397 of NZ_JBBPCO010000013.1, forward strand.
ATCAAGGGCTGCAGGGCAGTGTTGTTGATCTGATCGAACACCGGCCCCATCACGAAAAAGGTCAGGAAAAGAGACAGGCCCACCAGCACCTGATTCGGCGGCGTCTGCATGGTCCCAAGCGCCTGGCGCAGCAGGGCCAGTACGATGATGATGCGGGTGAAGGCGGTCATCATCAGCAGCACCGCCGGCAGGAAGGTCAGGGCCGTGAGCAGCATCAGGGTCTGGATGCTCAGGCTGTAGGTCTGCCCGCCGCCCGGCGCCGGGGTGGAGGTAAAGGCCGGCAGGCCATTGGCGGCCTGAGCGAGCACAGGCAGCAGACCCAGCAGGAGGGCCAGGATTGCCAGGCCGGATTTTTTCAGGAGCGGATTAAACATCTTTCTTCTCACGGGCCTGCAGGGCTTTTTTCAGCCAGTCCGGGAATTGAGGAAGGGTTTCCTGCGCACCGAACTGCGATTCATCCAGAGGTTTGGAAAGCACCAGCAAGCTATTGATTTGCGTGGCTGTGACGCCGAGCAATACCTGCTCCTCACCCACTTTCACCAGCACCACGCGCTCACGGGTACCCAGCGGCAGCATGGCGAGCACCCGCAGGGGGCCCCTGCCGGTCCAGCCTGCGGGCTGCAGACGGCGCATGCCCCAGGCGGCCAGCACCACCGCGCCGAGCACCACACCAAGTCCCAGCAGCACCTGCAACAGGCTCCAGAACGATACCGGGGATGCCGGCGCAGCGCTGGCCGCCAGCACATCCAGGCTCAGCGTGCTCAGAATGAGTGCGCCAGTGCCCATCAATAGGGGTTTGGCGCTTCGATGAAGGTTTACTGTCATTATTTTGACGCCTAGCGAAGTTTCTTGACGCGCTCGGCAGGGCTCACGATATCAGTGAGCCGAATGCCGAATTTGTCGTTGACGACCACCACCTCACCCTGGGCGATCAGGCAGCCGTTGACCAGCACGTCCATGGGTTCGCCAGCGAGCCGGTCGAGTTCCACCACCGACCCCTGCGCCAGTTGCAGCAGGTTGCGGATCTGCATTTTGGTGTGCCCGAGCTCCACCGAGAGCGTCACCGGGATGTCGAGGATCAGATCCAGATTGGGCGAGACCGGCTGCACGCCGGCCTCGGGCTGCAATGAGGGAAAGGGCGCGGGCTTTGCCGGCGCGCTCGCGGCCTTTGCGGGCTTTGCATTGACGCCTGCTGCACCGTCAGAGGCTGCCGGCGCGGCTTGCTCGGCCTTCTCTGGCTTCTCGGCCTGCTCGGCCTCCAGTTGCTCGGCCAGGGCCTGCTCCCACATGTCCATGTCCGAGGCCTCGCCGCCCCCGCCCCCTGCGGCCTCCAGTTCGGCCAGAATGTCGTCCGGATTATCTGCCATTTGCCACCTCTTGTTCCGTTTGCAATGCCGCCAGCCCCTTTTCGTAGCGCTTGGGCACCGTAACACTGGTTACTTTCACGGCGTATTTTTCGTTGGCAACGCCGTATTTACCCTTGAGCACCGGCACTTCATCGACGCAGGCAACGACCTCCTCGGGCATCTCGATGGGGATCACGTCACCCTTTCTAAGGTTCAGGATGTCGCGCAGGCTCAACTGCACCTGCACGAAGCGAGTGCTCAGCTCCACCGCCGCCTCCTGCATCTCCTCGCGCAAGGCAGTGATCCAGCGCTGATCCACCTCGATGCGGTCGCTGGCCATACCGGCCACCAGCAGATCACGCACCGGCTCGATCATCGAATAGGGCATACAGACATGAAAATCACCGCCACCGCCATCGAGCTCCAGAGAGAAGGTCGTGACCACCACCACCTCGCTGGGCGTTGCGATGCTGGCGAACTGCGGGTTGACCTCGGAACGGGTGTACTCAAACTCCACCGGCACCACCGGATGCCAGGAGTTCGTCAGATCCTGCATGACCATGTCGAGCATGCGGCGGATGATGCGCTGCTCCACCGGCGTGAAATCGCGTCCTTCGATGCGGGCATGAAAGCGCCCGTCACCACCGAAGAAATTGTCCACCGCCGAAAAAATGAGCTTGGGATCGAAGATCAGCAATGCCGTGCCACGTAGCGGCTTCATGTGTACCAGGTTGAGATTGCTCGGCACCACCAGGCTGCGCACGAATTCGCCATATTTGAGCAGCCGCACCGGGCCGATCGAGATTTCCGCGGTGCGGCGCAGGAAATTGAAAAAGCTCACGCGCATCAGCCGGCCGAAGCGTTCGTTGATGACTTCCAGGGTCGGCATCCGGCCGCGGACAATCCGGTCCTGGCTGGTCAGGTCATAGCTACGGACCGGACCGTCAGGGGTTTCCTCGTCCTCGGAAAGATCGAGGTCACCCCCGCTGACGCCCTTCAAGAGGGCGTCCACTTCTTCCTGGGAAAGGATGTCATTGGCCATGATGCGTTCCCTTATTGCATGACAAAGGCAGTGAAGAACACACCGTCCACCGGTTCCTTGTCCTTGTCCTTGCCATGCGCCGTCAGCAGGCGATTCACCAGCGCCTTGATCTGCTGACGCAGCTTCTCGCGCTCGGCCGGCTGGGTGACGGTATCGGGGTTCTGGCCTGACAGCAGCGTCAGAATTCCGTCGCGGATCTCCGGCATCAGCAGGGTGACATTTTCCTCCACCTTGGAATCAAAGGTCTTCAGATCGATGCTGACCTGCAGATAATGCGAATCCTCGCCGTTGCTGATGTTGACCACCGCCGGTTCGAGCTTGATGTAACTGGGTGGTCCCTTTTTCTCGTGCGCCGCCTCCGCGCTTGCGGGGCTGGATTTCAGATAGAAGAAGGCGCCACCACCAACACCGGCGCCCACGACGAGCAGGGCTAGCAATGCGATGAGCAGGGTCTTTTTCTTTTTCGGTTTTTCCGCGCCTTGCGCGCTGATTGCATCTGCCTTGGCCATATCGGTTCCCGGTATTCATTGGACGCCAGGATACTAGCAAGAAGCGGACCAGCTCCAGGGATGCATTTTAGGCAAGGCTTTTCAACAACTTGGGATAATGTTTCAAAACAGGAGACGGGATTTTGACGGGGCTTAGGGCGGGATTTGACGGCCAGACGAATGCCCGGCCGTCGCTGAAGTGAAAATCAGGCGAAGAGATTGACCAGGCCCTCGCCACGTGTCGCAGGACCGCCCTGGATGGATACGCCGTGCTCGGCATCCGCCAAGGCGTCCGTTTGCTGGCCGCCCCAGGATGCAGGCTGGCGACCATTGTCCTCGCGGCGGGCGAACTGCTCGGCGGCGTTTTGGGAAAGGCAGCTACCCGCGAGATTGATGCCCTGATCCTGGAAGCTCTCACGCAGGCGCGGCATGGCGGCTTCGATGGCCTCGCGCACCGCGCCATGCGGCGAGACGAAGAGCGCCGTGGCCTGATCGTCCTTGATGTGCAGATGGATCTCCAGCGGCCCGAGCTGCGGCGGATTGAGCTGCAGGGTGGCATTCTGCTCCTGCCGACCGAACATCCATACCACCTTCTGCTCCAGCCCCTGCGACCACTCAGGCGTACCCACCGGCACCGGCAGATTGCCGGCATCGACCGGCACCCTGGCCGCCAAGGCCTGGGACTGCTGGTTGAGGTTCAGGCTCACTGGCGGCAGAGGCTGATTCCCGGTTTCCACGCTAGAGACCTTGTCCGGCAAGCCGGCCTGCAACAGCGCGGAGAAATCCTCGGCACCCGCCAGACTGGTCCTTGTCGTGACAAGGCCAGTCTCGCCAGACATATCAAGGTCCTGGCCGGCACCCGCGACGGCGACCTGCCCCCCCCTGCTGACATCAGCCTTCCCGGATACCGCATTCCCGGCCAGCAACTGGGGCTGATGCAGGGGCAATCCCAGCATGGCAAAATCCACCAGTGCATCCCCCTGCGGCAAGTCCTTGCCGTCCTCGTCGGCATCAAGGCCCGCCTCGGGCAAGGCTTCGCCATCTGCATTTCGCAAGTCCTGCCCGGCCTTGCCGGCCAGATTCAGGGCTTCAGGCGCCAGGGCCTGCGCGCCGAAACCCGCCATCAGCATACGAAACACATCCTGCGCGCCAGCATGCTTGCTATCTGGCTGCGCCGCGGGCGTCTTGGCATCCTGCGCGGGCATATTGGGGGCCTTGATCGAAACGGGGTTCATCGGTTCTCCTTTTCAAGCGTTGAGCAACTGCTTTGCAGAGCTGCTTGCAAGCTTCAGGCCAGCTTGCACGGCCCGGCCGCAGCGCGACTGGCATATTCATCCATCACCTTCTGCAACTGCTTGAGTTCCAGGAGATGCTGCTCGGCAAGCTGGCGGCTTTCCAGGGTCTCGAAGCCCTTCACGGACTGGCGCGCCTGCATCCACTGGCGCAGGGCCATGTCGCAGAACCGCTGGTGACGCGCCACTTCCTGGGTCTGGGCCTGCACGGCATGATCGAGCTGCTTGAGAAAGCGCAGATATTCCTGCATCGAGGCGATATCCAGCCCGCTGACTTGACGCTGGCCCAGTCGCGCCCGGTATTCGCCGGCGTATTGCTGCAGGATGGCAAGCTTTTGTTCGGCCAGCCGGCAGTGCTGCTGGAGTTGCGCCAGATACTGCCCGGCCGCATCCATCTTCTGGCGGGACAGGTCGATCAGGCGGCGCATGGTGGCGGGATTGGCCATGGCTTATCCGGCCTGATGCAGAAGGTTCAGCAACTGATCCCGGCTGGGCGCCAGCGGCACCGGCGTGCGCATGTCCTGCTGCAGGAACTGCTCCATGGCCGGGCGCAGCGCGATGGCCTTGTCCAGCAAGGGGTCGGAACCGCTGACGTAAGCACCCACCTGAATCAGATCCTCATTGCGTTGATACCGGCTGTAGAGCTGCTTGAAGGCATGCAGCCCCTTGAGTTGTTCATGGCTGACGATCTCCGGCATGACGCGACTGATGGAGGCCTCGATGTCGATGGCCGGGTAATGCCCCTGCTCGGCGAGCCGCCTTGACAGCACCACGTGGCCATCGAGAATGGCGCGCGCGCTGTCGGCGATGGGATCCTGCTGGTCGTCGCCCTCGGTCAGCACCGTATAAAAGGCGGTGATGCCCCCCTGCCCTTCGCGACCATTGCCGGTGCGTTCCACCAGGCCCGGCAGCTTGGCGAATACCGAGGGCGGATAGCCCTTGGTGGCCGGCGGCTCGCCGACCGCCAGCGCTATCTCGCGCTGGGCCATGGCATAGCGGGTCAGGGAATCCATGAGCAGTAATACCTGCTTGCCCTGATCACGGAAATGTTCGGCAATGGCGGTGGCCAGGGCCGCACCACGCAGCCGCAGCAGCGCCGGGGCATCGGCCGGGGCCGCCACCACTACCGAACGCGCCCGCCCATCGGGGCCGAGGATGTTCTCGATGAACTCCTTGACTTCCCGGCCGCGCTCACCGATCAAGCCAACCACCGTCACGTCGGCGCTGGTATAGCGGGCCATCATGCCCAGCAGCACGCTCTTGCCCACGCCACTGCCGGCAAACAGACCCATGCGCTGGCCCTGGCCCACGGTGAACAATGAATTGATGGCGCGCACCCCGACATCGAGCGGCGTGCGGATCGGCGCGCGCTCCATGGGGTTGATGGCACGGCCCGCCAGCGGCACATGGGCATCGGCGCGGATCGGCCCGAGTCCATCCAGCGGCCGGCCGGCGCCGTCGATCACTCGCCCGAGCAGAGCCGGGCCAACCGCCACCTCGGTGGCACGCCCGGTAGGCGTGACCCGCGCGCCCGGCGCCAGGCCCTGAATGTCGCTGGCGGCCATCAGCAGCAGACGATCGCCATTGAAGCCGACCACCTCGGCGTCATAGGGGCGCCCCTCGGGGCTCTCGATGGCGCAACGCTGGCCGATGCTCGCCTGGAAACCCGCCGCTTCCAGCACCAGACCCACCATGCGCACGATGCTGCCGCTGGTCTTCAGCTTGCCTGGGGCGTTTTCGAGACGCTGACGGTATTCGGCGAGATTACCGGCCCAAATACGGGCGCGTTCGGCCTGCATCAGGACACCAGCTCCTCGCCCAGCAGGACGTTCAGGGCCTCGCGCCAGCGCTGCTCGATGCGGGCATCGATCTCGGACTCGGCATGCACCATCTTGCGGGTATGCCAGCGTCGTTCGGGGAAGGCCTTGCCGGCACTGTCCGCCAGGATGCGGCAGCCGCCGCGCTCCATGCTGGCATCCTCCAGCACGCGCACACCCTCGGCCTCCATGTCCGGCATCTCGGCCCGAAACAAATGGGCATCCTCGGGATGCAGAATGACCTGCACCTGGGTGGCACTCACCGGCAGGCCGTTCATGGCCTCGCGGATCACATCCAGCAGGCGCTCGGGTTGCTGCCGGATTTCCGCGCGGATCACGAAGCGTGCAATCTCCAGCGCCAGGGCCAGCAGTTCCCGGCTGACCTGCTCATCGGATTGCGCCAGCGGCCGTGCCAGCGAACTGATCATGCTCTCCAGCAAGGCCTTGCGTGGCGCGGCATCGCGCATGCCCTGCTGGAAGCCCGCCGCAAAGCCCTCGGCCTGCCCGGCCTCGCGGCCCAGGACCAGGCCCTCGGCGCGTGCCTCCTGAAAGATGCGCTCGATGTCCTGGGCGGTGGGCAGGGCCTGGCGCGAGGGCATTTCCTCGACCTGCGGATCATGCTCGCCCATGGCCGGGAGTTCCCAGCGTTCATAGGCGGACAACTGTTCCTTGGGTATGACCTTGCTCATGTCAGATCATCGCCTCGCCGCTGCCACCCAGTGCGATCTGGCCAGCCGCCTCCAGGCGCATGGCAATCGCGAGAATTTCCTTCTGCGCGCCCTCGACCTCGCTGACTCGCACCGGTCCCTTGGCCTCCAGATCGTCGCGCAGCATCTCGGCGGCGCGCTTGGACATGTTCTTGAAGAACTTGTCGCGCAGATCGCCATTGGCGCCCTTGAGCGCAAAGATCAGGGTCTCGGACGGAATATCGCGCAACAGGGCCTGAATGCCACGGTCATCGACGCCGATCAGGTCATCGAAGACGAACATCTGGTCCTGGATCTTCTGCGCCAGATCCCCATCCTGATCCTTGATGCCATCCATGATGCGGGTGGATGTCGCGCCTTCGAGCTTGTTGATGATATCCGCGGCAGCCTTGATGCCACCCAGCGAGGAGACATGGACCCGATCACCGCTACCGGAGAGCTGCTGCTCGAAGATCTCGTTGAGCTCGCGCAGAGCGCCGGGCTGCACGCTTTCCAGGGTGGCCACCCGCAGCAGTGCCTCCTTGCGCAGACGCTCCGGCAGGAACTGCACTACCTCGGCGGCCTGATCCGGCTCCATGTAGGCCAGCACCATCGCCACCACCTGCGGGTGCTCGAGACGGATCAGCTCGGCCACGGCGCGGGCATCCATCCACTTGAGGTTTTCAAGACCCGAAGCCTCGCCGCCATGCAGGATGCGCTCGATCAGGTTGTTGGCCTTGTCCTGCCCCAGCGCCTTGGTCAGCATGTTGCGGATGTACTGATCGGTACCCACTCCAAGGGCTGTCATGCGCTCCAGGCGCTCGCGGAAATCGCGCAGCACCAGTTCCGCCTCCTCGCGCGAGACCCGCTGCAGGGCAGCCATGGTGATGCCGAGCTTCTGCACCTCCTTCGGGGAGAGATAGCGCATAACTTCGGCGGCATCGTCCTCGCCGAGGCTCAGCAGCAGAATGGCGCTGCGTTCCACCCCGCTCAGTTCGGCATTATCCCCCATCGTTCAGCCACTCCTTGATGACCTGTGCCGCCTTGCGCGGGTCCTGGTTCACCAGCTCCCGCACCACCTGCTTGTCCGCGTCATAGCCCACCACCGGCGGCGGCAACTGACTGGCGCCGGCATGGGCCAGCGCCGGTGTCAGCTCGGGCATGCTGTCCTCCACTGCCAGTGCCGGCTTGCCGGTCGCATCCAGGGCCAGCACGGCATCCTCGCCCTCAGGTCCTGCGGCCTTTTTCTGGCCTTTCATCAGCGGCCGAAGCACACCAAAGATCAGCAGAATCCCGAGAATCAGCCACACCCCATACTTGGCGAGATCCAGTATCCAGGGCTGCTCCCAGAGCGGCAGCTCCGGCTCGGGGGCCTGCGCCTGGACGCCATTGAAGGCCATGTTGACCACGTTGACGCTGTCGCCACGGGCGGTATTGAAGCCGATGGCATCGCGCACCAGATTGGTGACCTGGGTCAGCTCGGCCGGTGTCAGGGGCTTGTATTCGACCTGGCCCTTGCTGTTGACCACCGGGCGGTTGTTCACCACCGCCGCCACGCTCAGGCGCTTGACGACGCCCACCTGCTGCTTGGTGTGGCTGATGGTCTTGTCGAGCTCGTAATTGATGACGGATTCCGCATGGCTGCTGGTCGGCGCCGTGGCAACGCTGGCAGCTGCAGAGGCCGTGGGCGCGGTGAAGGGCGCGTTGGCGGCACCCGGTGGCTGGTTCGAGAGCGCGCCCGGCACGCCCATCGTCCCCCCGGCGCCCACGCTGCTGTCAGTGCTGCGCTGTTCGCTGCGCACCAGTGTGGTATTGGGGTTATAGGTTTCCGAGGTCTGCTCGGTCTGCGAGAAATCGACATCGGCCGACACCTCGGCGCGCACGCCGCTGGGGCCGAGGATAGGTGTGAGGATATCCTCGATGCGCTTGGCGTACTGGCGCTCCATCTGGTGCACGTAATCGAGCTGGCTGGCGTTCAACCCACTGGCGCTGACGCCGCCATTGGGGCGGGTCAGCAGCCTGCCGCTCTGATCGACGATGTTGACGCGCTCGGGCGAGAGCTTGGGCACGCTGCTCGACACCAGATGCACGATGCCGGCAATCTGGCTCTCTTCCAGTTGGCGGCCCGAATAAAGGGTAAGCACCACCGAGGCGGTCGGCTGCTCCTGATCACGCACGAACACCGACTGGCGCGGCAGCGCCAGATGCACGCGGGCATCCGACACCGCCGCCAGCGACTTGATCGACTGCGCCAGTTCGCCTTCCAGGCCGCGCTGGTAATTGACCTGCTCGACGAACTGGCTGGTGCCGAGCTTCTCGTTGTCAAGCAGCTCAAAGCCCACGCCGCTGCCCTTGGGCAGGCCCTCGGCACCGAGCTTCAGGCGCGTTTCATAGACCCTGTCGGCCGGCACCAGGATCGCGCCGCCGCCATCGGCCATCCTGTAGGGCACATTCATCTTCTGCAGGGCGTCGATCACCAGCCCGCCATCGCGATCCCCGAGATTGCTGAACAGCACCTTGTATTCGGGGTTCCCCGACCAGAAAAGACTGCCGGCCACGGCAATCAGGACAGCCGCCAGCACCGCCAGCAGCCCGACCTTCCGGGTCGGACTCAGGCTGCTGAAACGCTGGCTGGGGCCAGCCAGAAGATCACGCGCGCTTGCGGCCATGGAATATGCTCAGCTCAGACCTGGGTGTTCATGATGTCCTGGTACGCCGTCACTAACTTGTTGCGTACCTGAACCATGGCCTGAAAGGAAATGTTGGCCTTCTGCAGAGCGCTCATCACCTCATGCAGATTGGCCTGCGGGTCGCCGGCAGCGAAGGCCTGCGCCATTTTTTCGGCGTCCACCTGCTGGGTATTCACCTGTCCCATCATCGACTGCAGGGTCTGGGCAAAGTCCGCGCCATTGCTGGCACCTTCAGCGGGCTTGGCGGCCTCACCCCGCGCCAGCGCGGTGCTTGCCTGCAGTTGCGCCAGCAGTTGATCGATACCCTTGGTTTCCATGATGTCGCCCCGATCGTTATACTTTGCGAATTCCAAGCAATATCCGTGCCGCCATTATTCCGCCGGCAGCGGATCGCCCTGTTCGCGGTAGCGTTGCAGCTTGTGGCGCAGGGTGCGCGGGCTGATGCCCAAGCGCTCGGCGGCCTCCTTGCGCGAACCGCCGGCCTCCTGCAAGGCCGCCAGGATCAGGCTGCGTTCCTGTTGCCGCAGCCCCGCCTCCAGCACCTCGGCATCCTCGATGATTGGTGCCGATGCGGGCGCCTGGGCAGGCAGGGCGTCGAGCCGGGCGGGCGTGCCGGAGAGCAAAATGGCATCCGCCTCCACGGTCGCGCCACTACTGAGAATGACGGCGCGCTGGATCACATTCTCCAGTTCCCGCACGTTGCCAGGCCATGTGTAGGCAAGCAATTGCCGCAGGGCGGCAGGCGCGAAGCCATTGATCTGGCCGCCGCGCAGGCCCGACCACTTGTGCAGGAAACGCTGGGCCAGCGGCAGAATGTCTGCGGGGCGCTCGCGCAGGGGGGGCAGTTCCAGTGGAAAGACGTTCAGGCGGTAATAGAGATCCTCGCGAAACTGCCCGGCGCGCACCGCCTGCGCCAAATCCCGGTTGGAGGTCGCCAAAATTCTGACGTCGAGCGCAATGGGCTTGCGCGCGCCCAGGCGTTCGACCTCGCGCTCCTGCAGCACCCGCAGCAGCTTGGCCTGCAAACCGAGTGGCATCTCCGTGACCTCATCGAGCAGCAGGGTACCATGCTGGGCCTGCTCGAACTTGCCCGGCATGGCCTGGGTGGCGCCGGTAAAGGCCCCCTTCTCATAGCCAAACAGGGTCGCTTCGAGCAGGTTTTCCGGGATGGCGGCGCAGTTGATCGCGACAAACGCCTGCTCGCGCCGTGGCGAATGCTGATGGATGTGGCGGGCCAGCACCTCCTTGCCGGTGCCGCTCTCGCCGCTGATCATCACCGAGGCATCGGTCGCCGCCACCCGGCCCGCCAGTGCGGCGAGTTCCTGCATGCGCGCATCCTCAGCCACCATGTCGCTGTCTGGGCGCCAGCGCAGGGCATAGCGATGGATCTTTTCCAGCAGCAACTGGGCATCGAAGGGCTTGACCAGATAGTCGCAGGCGCCATGCTGCAGGGCCGCCACCGCCTCCTGCACCGTGCCATAGGCCGTCATCAACAGAATGGGCAGATGCGGGTGGCGACGGCGGATCTCATCGAGCAGCACATAGCCATTCATCGGCTGCATGCGCACGTCCGACAGCACCAGGTCCACTGCTTCAACTTCCAGCAGGCTCAGGGCCCGCAAACCGTCGGGGCAGGCCAGGGCCTGATGGCCCGCGAGCGCCAGGGTATCCTGCAGGGCCTCGCGCAGGTCCGCGTCATCCTCGACAACCAGAATTTTCAGCTTCTCAGTCATGCTCCTGCCCTCCTTCGCCGCTTTGCAGGGCCGGTCCGGCTGCCAGCGGGATGCGCACGCCAAATGCCGCGCCCGCGCCCTCGCGGGAATTCACCCAGACCATGCCGCCCAGTTCCTCGATCACTTCGCGCAGCACCGCAAGTCCCAGCCCCGTACCCTCGGCGCGGGTGGTATAAAAGGGCTCGAACAGCCGTGCCTGTTTACTCGGCGCAATGCCCGGCCCCTGATCGCGCACCGTGATCTCGACGGCCGCACCCACCCGCCGGGCCGCGAGCCACACGTATCCTGCTGGCGGCGAGAACTGCAGGGCGTTTTGCAAGAGATTGCCGATCACGCTGACCAACAGCTCGCGCCCGCCTTTCAGTTGTGCGTCCCCCGCGCTGTTTTCCAGCAGCAGATGCAAGCCACCTGCCGCAAACAGCGGCTGAAACAGGGCGTCGAGCTCCGCCAGCAACTGATCCAGCATGCAGTTCCCGGCGGTCTCGCTCGGGCCCTTCACGAAGCGCAGCATGTCATTAATGAGGGTTTCGAGCTGGCGCAGCCGTGCCACGGTCTTGCCGGTGAAGCGCTCGCGGCCGCTGGCGTCCAGGGCGGGCGATTGCAGTTGCGAGGCATACAGGAGGGCGGCGGAGAGCGGGGTGCGCAACTGGTGGGCGAGGTTGGCGAGCATCTCGCCCATGGCGCTCAGGCGCTGCTGGCGCTGGCGGGCATCGCGCAGGGCCTGGCTTTCGGTGACATCCTGCACCAGCAGAATCTGGCCATTGTCATCCGGCAGGCGGTTGTAGGAGATGTTCAGGCGTTTATCCAGTCCCCCAGGACTGACCGGCCGCAGCAGCCATTCCCCCTGCTCCAGGGTTTCCAGCCGCCTTGCGGCCAGTTCTGCCCAATCATCACCGGGTACGGGCTGGCTGCCGAAGATCCGCCGCGCCTCGGGATTGAGGTCCTGCACGCGGTCCGCGGCATCCAGCACCAGAACAGCCCCCGGCAGCAGGTTCAGGAGCAGATTGAGACGCTGGCTGAGCTGCTCCTTTTCCTGGAGCTGCTGGCGCAGGCGCAGGTTGGCTTCGGCCAGCTCGTCATTCAGGCGGGCGACCTGGTCCTGCAGGGCGGCATAGGCCGCGCTCAGCTCGGCCGAGGCCTGATTGAAAAGCTCGAAGGCCTCCAGCAGGTCCTTGGGTTGCGCCATCATGTCGCTCACGCCAGAGCGCGCCGGCTCAGGCGACATTCTGCTCGTTGATGCGCAGCCCGAACTTCTTGATCTTCTCGACCAGCGTAGTACGGCGCACATTGAGACGCTGGGCCGCATGCGTCACCACGCCATCGGCTGCCGCCAGGGCCTGCTGGATCAGATCCCGCTCGACATTGTCGAGGTAGTCCTTGAGATCAAAGGGTCCTTCCGGCAGGATCACGCCCGCATCCAGCCCGAACTCACTGGCATCGGGATCACTGAAGGCCAGGCGCAGTGAAGGCATTTCGCCGTTTTTCAGGTTGTGCAGCTTGTCCGGCAGATGCTCGGCCGACACCCGCTCGCCGGGATAGAGGATCACCAGCCGCTCGATGATGTTCTGCAGCTCCCGCACGTTGCCGGGCCAGGTGTACTGCATCATCACTTCCATGGCGCTGTCGCTCAGCTCGATCTGCTCGCGGCCCTCGGCCTCCAGGCGGCTCAGGGTATGGCGGACCAGCAGCGGGATGTCATCGAGGCGCTCGCGCAGAGTGGGCAGCACGATGGGAAAGACATTGAGGCGATAGAAGAGATCCTCGCGGAAGCGGCCCTCATTGATGGAGGCCTCCAGATCGCGGTGCGTGGCGGCAATGATGCGGGCATCGGCCGGCAGGGACTTGATGCCGCCCACCCGCTCGAAGGTGCGCTCCTGCAGCACGCGCAGCAGCTTGACCTGCATCTGCGGGCTCATCTCGCCGATTTCATCGAGTAGCAGGGTGCCACGCGCGGCCAGCTCGAAGCGCCCCTTGCGGGTGGTGATGGCGCCCGTGAAAGCGCCCTTTTCATGGCCGAACAGCTCACTTTCCAGCAGGTCGGCCGGTACGGCGCCGCAGTTGAGCGCGACAAAGGAATAGCCGTTGCGTTTCGAGTGATGATGGATGACCCGCGCCACCATCTCCTTGCCGGTGCCGGATTCGCCCAGCACCAGCACCGTGGCATCGGTATCCGCCACCCGCTGGATCAGGTCATGCACCTGGCGCATGGCGCGGCTGCGTCCCACCAGGCCCGAGAGGCTGTAGCCCTCATCGATCGTACCCGCGGGTTCGCCGATCTGCGCGGCGGCCGGCGACAGGGCCTTGCGGATCGCCAGATGCAGGGCGCCAGCCTCCACCGGCTTGCGCAGGTACTCGTGCGCACCGGCCTTCATGGCGGTCACTGCCTGCATCCAGTCATCCCGCTCCGAGAGCACGATGAACACCGCCGCCGGAAAGTGGCGCCGCAGCACCGGCATCCGCTCCAGGCCACTGAGATCATCCTCCAGATCCAGCAGGATGACGCGTGGCGCGATATCCATGTTCAGGCGCCCGTAGCTGCCAGAGTCCACATCCACCCGGTGGACTTCGTAATCAGCCTGGATCAGCAGTGGGTAGTAGGTATCCTGAATCTGTTGGTTTTTTGCAACAAGCAAGACGGACGGGCCGCTCATCTATTTCCCTTTTACAACTTTGTATTTTTGAACTGTTGCTGTTCTAGATAGTAGTTATTCTGGCGGTGTCAATTCCTTGACCCATTTTCGCCAGCAAGTCAGAGCATGTCAAAGCGGGGGATGGGTGGATCAGGCGGGCTCAGCACCGGGCTGTCCGCGCTGGCGGCGAACCTCCTGGCGATGCTGGCGGAAGATGAATTTTTCAAGCTCGGCCTGCAGATCCTCGTCAAGCGCATCAAACTGCAGATAGATGCGCGTGCCAGAGGCCTGCGGCGCCAGACCGGCAACGTGCCCCTCCAGCACCAGGGGTACCGGCACTTGCGGATGTGGATACAGGCTGATCTCTACACTTTGCCCGAGCCTTGGCGCCTCAGCCGCCACCCAGCTCATTTGCTGGGCGCTAAGCCGCAGTTCAGCGACCGGGGGAAGGGCCTGTTCGCGGGAAAGCACCGAGGAGAGCATGCTCAGCATCAGGTTGAGCTTGGCGTCCAGGCGCTGAAACAGCTCCCGCTCCGGCCCCGCAGGTTCCCTGGCTGCCGGGCCATCCAGCCCCTCCAGCACCCGCAGCAGCGCCTGATTGCCAAGCCGGTTCCCGCCCGCCATCTCGCCTGCCGGCAGGTCGCGCCAGCGCAGCGGCAGATGCAGGGTAACGCTCAGGCTCTGCTCTGTTTGCTCGGACATGCGGGTATCATCCCTTCAGGGCCAAACCCTAAAGATCATTAATCGCCTGGTAGGCGCGCTGCCCCTTCGCGCCCTGCTGCAGGCCGCTCATCGAGGCCTGCAGGCTCTGGCTTTGCCGGGTGCTCAGGGCAAGTGTCTCACGGTCCAGTTCCAGCAGCATCTGCGCCAGCGCCACCCGCTCCGGGTCCGCCAGCCAGGCCGCAGGCCGGTGGTCCTCGGTATCGCCAAACACCACCGGCACCAGCACCTCGCGCGCCTGCTGGCAGCGTCCCAGCGCCTCCCAGTTCTCCGCTTGCGCCGCCGCCCGCATGGCCTGGCTCAGGCTCAACACCTGGGCAGCCAGGGTTTTCAAATCGGGCTCAGGGTTTGGCATTGGGCCCGATCGCCTTCCAGGCGCCGTGGATCTCACCGGCCAGCTTCTGCACCTCGGCCAGCGCCTCCAGGCTGTTTTTCAGGTTGGCCTCCAGCAGACGCATGCTCATGTACTCGTAAAGCTGATCCAGATTGGCAGCAATCTCCCCGCCCTTTTCCTTATCGAGGCTCACCCGCAGTTCTTCCAGGATCGCCTGGGCCTTGTCGAAGGCCTTGCACTTTTCCGGGATCTTCGACTGCATGATGGCAAAGCGCGCCACCGTCAGCCAGCGTTCCAGACCTTCGTAAAGCATTACGATGAGCTGATGCGGGGTGGCCGCGGCCACCCCGGTTTCCGTACCCACCTGCGCATAGGCCTTGGCGGCATTGTTCATCGATCCGTACATCCTGTCCTCCCGATATGACTTGATGGCCTACTGACCGATCTTCGGCAGATTGGCCAGTTGTTGCGTCAGATAATCACTGGTGCGGCGCATCTGCCCGAGCATCACGTCCAAAGCCGTGAACTGGGCGCGGTAGCGTTCCTCGACATCCTGTAAGCGTCTTGTCAGGGCATCGCGGCGCTGGCCCAGATCCTTGATCGAGCGATCGATGCCATCGGTGCGGCTGCTGATGGCCCCATCCTTTTCCAGCATCTTGCCGGCCAGATCATTGAGCCGGTAGGCATAACCCTGCCCGAAATCAAGCGTGCCGCCCACCGCCCCCTTGAGCACTTCGAGCTTGATGCCTTCCACCGCCGTGCCCGAGGCCCCGGTCAGGAACTGCCCCGATCCCGTCGCCGCCATGCCGTTGATGGTGCCGGCCACGTCCACCCCGGCCGTGCCGACGCCGGCACTGAAACCCATAGTGGTAGCGGTGTTGGTATCGACGCTGGTGAAGTCCACCGTGCTCGCCGAACCGTATTTCGCGGAGCTGAGCACCAGCCGGTCATTAGCGGAATCAAAGCTGACATTCACGGAAACGCCGCCTGTTTTGAGCGCGCTGTCGCCGTTGATCCTGGATTGCAGCTCGGCCGCCAGCGCAGCGCCTGTGGTATAGGAGCCCTGGCTCAGGGTGATGGTGCCGCTCTGCACACCGTCCACCTTCAAAGCAAAGGTGTCGTTAGTGGAATCCACGGTAAAGGCGGTGTCGAAGGTGCCCGGCGTAGTGCTGTCGGCCAGGGCCGCCGTGCCCACGCCATTGTAGAAACCCTGCGCCGCCTGGGTACTGATGTTCACGGCATAATTGCCGGCCTGGCTCTTGTCCGTGCTGCTCACATAGCGGACCAGGCTGTCTGTCACCCGCCCGGTGGCGGCAAACAGCCCGGCGATGTCGTCCGGGAAATCGCTCATGGCCTTGTCGAGCTTGCTGCTGTCCAGGGCCAGGGTGCCATCCTTCTGGAAACTCACGCCGATGTCGGACAAGAGCTTGTAATTGCCGCCAACCCCGCTCAGGCTATCGCTGAGCGTCGAGCGCACCTGATTGATGATCCCGCGCGCCGCGCTGTCACCCTGCAGAATCGCGCCCTTCTTGGTCGTGGCGTCATAAGAGGTCAGATCGCGCACGGTCTTGTTGAGATCGTTGTAGGCCTTCACGAAGCCATCCACCGCCGACTTGATTGCGGCGGTATCGCGGGAGACAGTCAGGGTGGTCGGTGTACCGGCATTGGTTTTCAGAAGGTTCAGGGTCACGCCCTCGATCACCCCGGTCACGGTGTTGGAGGACTTCTTGACGCTGAGCCCATCCACCGTGAAAAGCGCATCCTGGGCGGCCTGCAACTGCGTCAAATTCTTGCCGCTGCCCGCGACTGCGGTCGGGTCGTAGGCTAGCTGCGACAGCCCCGCGCCGTCGGTATTGGTGGTATCGGCGTCGGCAATACTGATCTTGATGCTGTTGGCGGCCCCGGTATCCGTAGAGGTGAAAACCAGTTTATTGTCGGTGCCATCATTGACGATGGTGGCCGAGACGCCAATCTTCGCGGCGTTGATGGCGTCGCGGATGCCGGCCAGGCTCTGGTGGGCGCTGTCGATGGTGACGGTCTGAGCGGGCTTGTCGGCATTGGCGGTGAAGGTGTTCGCGCCGCTGTCATAACTCCCGAACTGGATGGTGATCGAGCCCGTGCCCACGGCATCGGTGGTGTTGGTGAAGCCCGCGCTGCGCAGCTTCTGCGCCTGGGCGAGCTGGTTGACGGCGATGCCGTAGCTGCCTGCTGCCACGGTGCCCGTAGCGCTGGCGGTGAATATCGACTTGTCGGCACTCTCGGCACTGAACTTGGCAAAGGGCGCCGCGTCCTTGAGCCCGGCCATGGCCGACTGGAAGCTCGACAGGCTGCCCTTGAGCGAGCCATAGGCGCTCAACTGGGCCTGATAGCTCGCCTCCTTGCGATCCAGCGCCTTGAGCGGCTGCTGCTCCACCGCCATGAGCTGGCTGATGATGCCATTGATATCCAGATTGGAGCCAATTCCGGGTGCTGATAAACCAGCCATTTTTCACCTCCGCGATTCAGGCGGAACTACTTGCAAGAATTCTGCCAGTTTCGAGATCCGGCAGGAGCGCCTTCTGGGCACGCGTCAAAAGGCGCTCCTGCCAAAACTCCGGGCAAAACCAGCCCCTGCCCCGGCCAGGGCACATTCAAAGCCGAACAAACCAGCTCAGGCCTTGTCGCGGATCAGCAGGCCCACCAGGCGGTCCAGGCCCTTGGCGATGGCGAGCATTTCCTCGGAAGGGATCTGCCGCAACACCTGCTTGGTTTCCTGATCGACCACTTTTACCAACTGCCGGCCGGTATCCTCGTCCACCGAAAACTCGATGCTGCGCGAGAGCATCCGCAGGGCCTCGTTCACCCCGCGCACCGCTTCCTTGACGGCTTCGGGCTTGGGCGGTGCTGATTTTTCCGGCTGCGGAGCGGCAAGATCCTGCCGGCCGGCATCGGGGCTCAGCGTCACCGGCTGCACCGGCGCCACGGGCGCGGGCTCAGTGCGGCCCAGTTCCTGCGGTACAACATTAATGGATTGAATGTTCATGATTCCACCTTACTGGTGTGGGGCGGGCTTGCGCCCGCCCCGTCTTCTTGGCTTGCGGCCCGAATGCTGCCGCCGGCCGATTAACCCCGCAACAGGGACAGCACGTTGTTGGGCAGGGAGTTGGCTTGGGCCAGCATCGCCGTACCGGCCTGCTGCAGGATCTGGCCGCGGGTCAGCGAGGCCGTTTCCGCCGCGAAGTCGGCGTCCTTGATGCGGCTACGAGCGGCATTCAGGTTTTCCGAAGTAGTCTGCAGATTGGCTACCGTGCTTTCAAAGCGGCTCTGTACCGCGCCCATCTTGGAGCGCTGCTTATTCACCGCGGACAGTGCACTGTCGACGATCTTCAGTGCCAGGGTGGCGTTGTCCGCACTCGTAACATCCAGCGTGGATACAGCTTTGAGCGCCGAAGTCTCACTGGCGTTAGTCAATGTCTTAGCAGCCGTACCCGTGGCGCTGAATGAGCTATCGGAATCAAACGTCACCTGACCAGTCACAAAAGCGTCGTCAGCCGTCGTGTCCGCAGCCAAACTCACACCGCCTATGGTAACGGCGCCGGCATTGGCAGTGGTCGTGTCACTGACCTTGATATTATTGCCGGAAGCGTTGGTCAGGGTAATACCGCTGCCGTCCGTCTTTACCGATGCGGTGACGCCGGTTTTGGAGGACACGTCATTGAAAGCCTGTACCGCCGCAGAGAGATTATCACTGCCAGTAGTGCCCCCGATGGTGAAGGAAACCGTCTGCGCGGTGCTGTTATCGGACAAAATCTCCAGCGTGTAGGAACCCGCAGCACTGAAGGTGGTGTCGATCGAGGTCTTGGCAGAAGCTGTTACACCAGTCTTGTCAGAGACGTTGTTGACCTGTTCAGAAATGGTCTTGGCACTGGCATCAGTCGCTACGGTAATATTCTGGCTGCCCAGTGCACCATTGACCGCAAGCGTATCTCCGCCTGAAGTTCTAAAGCCGCCGCTGGCCGCCGAAGAGGACGCGCCGGAGACGCGATGGTCGCCATACTGGCTGGTGCGGTAGCTGCCGATGGTCATGTCGATGGACTGGTTGGCGTTGGCACCCACCTGAAAACTCGCGGTACCGAAGGTGCCGTCGAGGATCTTCTTGCCGTTGAACTCGGTAGTAGTGGAGATGCGGTCGAGTTCTGAGCTCAACTGCGTCACTTCATCCTGAAGCGCCTGACGGTCGCTGGCGGAGTTCGTGGCATTGGCGGACTGCACCGCCAGTTCGCGGATACGTTGCAGAATGTTACCGGCCGCCCCAAGCGCGCTTTCCGCCGTCTGTGCCAAAGAAATACCATCGTTGGCGTTGCGCACCGCCTGATCCATGCCCCGGATCTGCGCAGTGAAACGCTCGGAGATCGCCAGACCCGCGGCATCGTCCTTGGCACTATTGATCCGCAGACCGGAAGACAAGCGCTGGAGCGCAGTGTTCAAGGAGCTTTGCGAAGTATTGAGGTTACGTTGTGCGTTCAGAGACGCGATATTGGTATTGATGATAGCAGACATAGCCTTCTCCCTTGTCCGTGGAAAAAATCGAGCGTTCTTGCTCAGCGACAGCGGCCTGGAAAGATTCCACCGCTGTCATTTTCCTTATCGGCACAGAAAGAAGAAACTTTAGGACCTTCTGCTGAATCAGGAGAAACCTGCTTCAGCTAGGGTAGCCAGGCCTCCACCCATTTGTCGAGGTTTTCCTCCAAGATCCAGTTCTGCAAGACATAAGTGCGCAGGCGCTCGCCGGCGGCGGCACTGGCTACGGGATCGGCAAGGTGCATCCTGATGGCGTCGACCCATTCCTGAGTACGGTTCCTCACGCGAGTCACCGGTGCTGCCTGGTAAGGATAGATATCAGTGCAAACGACCGGGTAGCCGAGGATGCCATATTCCAGGATGCGAAGGTGGCTCTTGGCCTCGTTAAAGGCATTCAGTTCCAATGGGGCGATGGCCAAGTCCAGATTCAGCGCGGCAAGGCGGGCGGGATACGCTTCAATGGGTACCGGCGGATGGAACTCACTGACGTAAGATCGCCAAGAATCGGGACACATTCCAAAGAAAACCCAATCGACCTCGTTCGCGAGAAGTCGCACGGCCTCCGCGATTACCGATAAGTCACCCTCATGCCCTGCAGCACCCGCCCAACCCACTCTTGGTTTTTTTCGAGCCTGCCGTGGTGGAGCGAGATCGGCCCAGCGGGCCCGCTCGATGAAATTGGGTACCACGCGCATCTCGGGAGCCCATGAACCATAGGCATGCGCCAGCGGCTCGGTGGAAACGACCAAACGGTCACACATCCCGACTGCGGTACGCAGACGCTCGGAAATATTTTTTGGAATAGCCGCATGGTTGCCATTTTCAAATGGCACTTGCGTCATCAGATCATCAAGTTCAAAGATGCGCAAAGCCCGATTGAATTTTTTATGGCGCTGTATTGCTTCGATCTGGCGCCATTCGATCTGCCGTTGAAAAACGATGCTCTCCGGGTCCATACGCCCAACTTCCGTAGGCGTGAACAGAAATCCGCTAGACCAGCCCTGGATGGCACCCGCGTGATTCAGCGCACGCATCGGTCCCCATACGCGCTGCTCTCCACAGCCCATGCGATCCGCCGCCAAGGCGAGCACGCGTGCCCGGGGGCGCCAATCCGGATCCCAGGTCAGACCGGCTTCCCGCTCGATCGAGAAACTTACTTCCATCAGGCTAAGATTACGATTGAACGCCGGATCATTAGACAAACGTTTTCCCCAACGCGACAGCATGGTATCTACTTCATGCCAGAACCTTGGGTGCTCCACCGGTTTATCTACGTCGGTGTGCCGGCTTGCCGATCCCTTATGGACCATGGAGACAAACGGGGTCCACACATTGCGGTAACCAGCATCCTGCAGTTTGAGACAGAAATCGACATCGTTATAGTTAATGTGCAGGTTTTCTTCATCCAGTCCCTCCACCTGAAAGTACTTTTTCTTGTCCACCATCAAGCATGCTGCCGTAACCGCTGAATAATTCTGCTCGACCTGGAAGCGTCCCAGATAACCACAGTTCGAAGCTGGCTGACCGTGTCCGGGATGATCGGCTACGCCGAATACGCTCATACCAAGCACCACTCCCGCATGTTGCAATGCGCCGTCGGGGAAGAGCAGTCGCACACCCACGCCCCCGATCTCATCACGCTGGGCTTGGCCCAGCATGACCTCGATCCAGTCACTTTGGGTCAGCTCGGTATCGTTATTGAGAAGCACGAGGAACTCGCCCCGGGCTTGTCGTGCAGCCAGGTTCATCTGGGCAGCATAGTTAAAGGGGTGAGGATAAGCCAGAACGCTGACCCTCTCCGGATAGTGGGCACGAAGGGCATCCAGATACTCAAGTGTCGCCGGATCCTTGCTATCATTGTCGACAATGAGGATATCGAAATGCGGGTAGCTGCTGCGATGCAGCACACCTTCAATACAAGGTTCCAGCAGGTCACGGCGATCGCGGGTGGGTATGATAATGGTTACCCAGGGCTGCCCTTGCAGGACGTAGCGAACGCGCCGGGTGTCAGGTAATAAACCAGATTCCACATTGGCATCTTCACCACAGCGGTACAAGTGAGCCTGCAACGCCTTGCATGCCATTTCCGGCGGAGCGGGTGCTTGCGTCACACGATGATACAACACGTCGGGAATATGTCCGATACCATCCACGCCCAATCGCTCATAGGCTCGCAACATCAGATCGTATCGCGCGGCCTCGGCCATGACTGGATCGAATCCACCCAGATCGTGGAAAAGATCTCGGTGCATCAGCAGGAGGTCACCGATGTAATCCATGCTGCGTAGCAGGTCGGGGTTGAAATCGGGTTTGAAGCGCGGCGCCTGACGCATGCCATCCTGCCAGCTATCTTCATCGCTGTAGATGAGCTGCCATCCGGGATGCCGGTTGATGGCCTCTACGAAAGCGAACAAGGCATGTGGCGCGATCCGGTCGCCGGCATGAATTACGCCCACCCAGTCCGCCTCCTGCATGCACAAGGCTTCGTTCAAAGTCGCCAGCCCATCCTTGGCCTGGATCCAGGTCAGCACCTCAAGACCTGCCACCTCCGCCGGTGCGGGTATTTCGGCCACTACCGAGAGATGCCAGCGATCGTAGAATTGATCAGCGAAAGTATTGATAGTCTCGGCAAGTTGCTCTTCGGCATCGCGCGACAATAGCACCGCCAGATGGAAGCGCGGCGTATATGACCATTGCGCCATCCGCTCCGCCAACCAAATGGCATCTCGCTCCTGGTAGGCATGGCTGGCGAGCCAAGCTCTGTAGTTTTCCTCGTTTTCTTCCGTATCGCCCCCAATCTGCGAAGATTTCGAATCAGGATTTTTCTTCTCGTACATAGGGCTGGCATTCATCGCCGCGTGAACATCCTGCAATTGCCGAGGCGTGGCGAGACCATGGTGAATGCCCACGATCGCGGGTAAATGGGCATGAGTGACGCCCATTTCTAAAAACCGTTCCCAAAGATCCCAGTCTCCGGGATAACCATATTGCCAGCATGCATTATTGTAGCGAAAGTTTTTTAGAAGTGCGTGGTAAAGAGATGAAATTCTGGATATGTTTCCTTCCGAAGGCTGCTTTTCTCCTATTATCGTCATCTGGCCGGGCTCTCTCGGCATAGGGACGAAAAGCACTTTGCCGTGGGCCCACTCCACCTGCTGTTCTTTAGCCAGGTGCAACAAGGCGCTGATATGGTTGGGCGTAAACTCGTCATCATCGTCCAGATGCGTGATCCACTCCCCGCGCGCCAAGCGCAGTCCGAAATTGACCGGCTTCGTCCCAGCTACACACCAGCGAGGCCCGTAATGTCCAGGATAACGACCCCGATGCTTAAGATTGTAGAAGGATACCCGTGGATCGGAGATAGCGCGCAGCAATCTATCCCCCTCTTCGTCCATGGCATCGCCAACGATGATCAGCTCCCAGTGTTCGTAATCCTGCGCCAACACCGATGGCAAGGTCCGTTCCAGAATGAGGCGGGCACGGTTGTAGGTAGGCATGATTATACTGACCAGGGGCTGCAGCTCTGTGAAGGCACGCTGGTATGACTGACTCGCGCGCAATTGTGCCAGGCGTTGAGGATCCCTCGCACGTCGAAGCGGTTTTTCGCGCGCCTGCAACTCGAGAAAGAAACTTTCCTTGAATTGCAGCAAAGCACTCAAATGATCAACCTGCGCCGCGAGCATACGGCGCTCTTCTTCTAGTTGCCGCAGGCGGATTTCGAACTGTTCAAGACTGGACAAAGATTTTTCCTCAAGGCTGCAAGTACGCGTTCGATGGTTTTGGCTTCCATCCGAGAATGCACGGGGAGGCAAATCATGCTTTCAGAGAGTGCTTCCGTGTGCGGAAGCGACACACCGGAAGCATAAGGAGCGAACAAGGTGCTTCGATGAAGCGGCGGATTATAGTAACGTCTGAGTTCCACGCCATCGGAAGCGGCACCCTCAACCAGCGCTGCCGCCGAGAGTCTTGAAGCCAAGCGGACCGGAAGCGTCTGGAAAGCGCAAAATCCGGTGTTCTCGGGCAAGGCGAGCAAACCGGCACGCACTTCTTCGGCCAGACCCGCTCGATAATACTCAATATAGCGGGTGCGGCGTACCACCACCTCGTCAATCCGCTGCAACACAGCCAACCCGACAGCCGCTTTGAATTCGTCGAGCTTGCCGTTTATGCCCTGATAGCGGATGTCGCCGTCCTCCAAGCCGAAATTGATAACCCGCCGGATCCGCTCGGCGAGCGCCGGCGCGCAGAAGATCACCCCGCCCTCGCCGATTCCAAAGGTTTTTGTAGCATGCAGGGAAAATATTTCCGCCACGCCTTGTGTCCCGATCCAGGTAGCATCCGGCAAACGGCCGCCAAGTGCGGCGGCGCTGTCCACGATCATGGATACCCCGTGACGCGCGCACAACGTTTCAATCGTGCTTAGATCCCGCGCCAGTCCATAAGCGCGCACCGGCATCACGGCATCAACCCGCGTCTGGTCCAACAATCGCTCCAAAGCCGAAGCCGAGAGTTCCCAGGTAACGGGATCGACTTCGCAGAACACAGGCGTACAGCCGGCTTCAAGCACGGCCTGCCCGGTGGCGACAAAGGTGAATGAGGGAATGACGACACGGCCGCGTATGCCAAGCGCCATAAGCACGGCCGCCAATCCCGTCGTGGCGGAAGCCACCGGCACGGCAATGCGGTCGCCACTGCCGTATTTGGCCGTCAGTGCGTCGGCAAAGGACTCATGCACGGGACCAAAGTTGGAAAACCATGCATGATCATAAGCCCGCTGCAGGTAGGGCAGCCATGCTTCGGGCGGGGGTAGATCGGGCTTGATGAAACGAATCATGGACGCAGATCCCGGAAGCACCGTGGCGGCGTACCATAGCGTAGGTATAATTCCTGCTCATAACGCAAAATTCTGTCGCGCCGGCGTTCACCAATCAGCCGCGCATCATTCCCCGCATAAATATTCCAAGGATCCAGTGATTTACGCACTACCGAGCCAGCCCCCACCGCTGCGCCAACGCCCACCGTTACGCCCGGTAAAATCACACTGTTGGCACCAATAATCGCATGCGCCTTGATTTCCACATAGGAACGCTTCACCGCCCGGAATTCGGACGGGATCGTCGGATTGGTCAACCCCAGCCCTAGAAAATCATCACTGCCCGTCACGACCCGGATTCCCGAGGATAAGCCGCAGAAATCTTCCAAGTAACATTCGCCGCCACCGGTAATGGAGGTGAAAGATGCGACATGAACGTAATTTCCAATAAAAACGGGCCGGGTTGCAACGATAAACACGTAATCATCTATGATGACGTTTGAACCAATCTCGACATTTTCCGCGCCAACAATCTTGGCCAATGGGTAGATGGTTACATTTTCTCCAACAGATTTAAACTTGTACTCGCTAAGCATGTGCAGCTTCAGCAATAAGCATGCTGTCTGGGCGTGTTTCACGATTGCACAAGGATTCGTGCAAACTGAATCCAAAAGATAAGAAATCAATTTTTGTAAAACCACATTGGCGAAGGCGCAATTCAAGTTCCTCCCGATTGTAAAGGTATTGATGTCCCCACTCGCGCATAGCCATATTCAACATTTGCGCCCGAGTCTCCACAAACTGGTATTCCGGCCATCGCAGCCAATCTTGGTCGCGCCATTCTCCCTTATATTTATCCAGCAAATAGTCGAGATCCGGCATAGCTATACGCAGCACACCGCCCGGTTGCAGTACGCGCCGGCACTCAGCCAGAAGACGCATCCCTGAAGCGAGATCTAGGTGCTCCATGAAATGTTCGTTATAAATGTAATGGACCGATCCATTTGCAAGTGGCAGAGGCTGGCTTAAATCAAGATTCAAGTCCGCGACAGGAGAATCCAGGTCGATATTCAACCATCCATCGAAATAAATTCGACCACATCCCAAATGAAGAAATTGCAAGTTTTTCGCTGTCATTACCTCAGCCATATACATTGCTCAAAATCACACAATCTTCAAATATAATTGAACAGCGACAGATCCCGCACCTGCACGTAGGACTTCTGCGCGGCTTCCAGGGCCAGGGCCTGCTGGCTCAGGCGGCTGGCGGCTTCAGCAAAATCCGTGTCCTGCAGCACCGAAATCGCCTGCTTGTAGTAGATCACCTGGTCCTCGTTGGCCGAACGCACGCTGTCGAGTTCCTTCAGGCGCGTGCCGGCGTCGGCGCGGGCGGTGAGCACCTGCCCCAGGGCCTGATCGAGATTGCCGAGTGAGGCGTTGAGAGTGTTGTTGAGCGCGGCCTGCTCGGCGGGAGTGTTCACATTCTTGTCGAGTGCGCTGGCGATTTTGTCCAGTGTCTCGAACATGCTCTGGCTGCTGGAGGCCTTGATTGTAAAGCTGTCGCCTGGCGACGGCGCCCCGCTGATGCTGAACTGGATGCCGGGGATGTCAATGATGGTCTCGCCGCTGGTGTAGGAGACATTGCTCGCCACAGGGCCGCTGCCATCGGTGATGTCGTAAGTATCCGGCCCGGTGAAACTCAACGTGTAATCCCCCGCTACCCACTGCGCCGGGTCCACCACGCTGCCCTGATCAATGATGCCGGTACCCGTGTTGGCGGCACTCGGCGCAGTGGCAAAGGTGCCGTTGCCATCCCGCACCAGACTGAAGATCCTGTCGCCCGGCGCGGCCACATCGATCTGCCGCGAGTTGCTGACCTGCATGCGCCGCGTGGACTGGTCGCCGTTGTAGCTGAAGTCACTGTTGAATGGCTGGGTGTTGGATTTCGAGCCAGCAAAGAGATACTGACCGTTGCCATCCTGGGTATTGGCCAGGCTCAACAACTGCTGGAGCTGCTGGCGGACCTCGGTGGCGGCAAAGCCGCGCGTCTCGTTGGTCTGGCTGGCATTGTTCATCTGCACGACGCGCTCGCGCACGTTCTGCAGCAGGTCATCCACCTGCCCGTAGATGCTTTCTTCCAGTTGCACCGCGCTCTGGGCCTGGTCGGCATTTTTGTTGTACTGCTCGATGCTGGCCAGGGACTGGTTGAAACCGACGATCTGGGCCGAGCCGACCGGGTCGTCGGCGGGATTGAGGATCTTGCGCCCGGTGGAGAGCTGCTGCTGGGTTCGGCTGAGTTCGGCCTGCTGGTTGAGCATGCTGTTCACGCCGAGCTGATGAAAGAGTGCTGTCGAGATGCGCATGGTTTACCCCTTGATGGCGAGGATGCTATCAAACAGCGAATCGGCGATCTGGATGACCTTGGCCGAGGCCTGATAGGCCTGCTGATAGCGCATCATGTTGGCGGCCTCCTCGTCGAGATTGACGCCGGACACGCTCTGCTGCGCCTGCTGGACTTGGGTGAAGAGATTGTTCTGGGCCTTCTCGGCAATCTGCGCCTGGCGCCCATCGGTGCCGACCCGCGTGACCATGCGTCCGTAAGAGGATGCAAAGGTGGCACTGTCGCCTTCGAGCAGATTCTGGCTCTTTAGCGCCGCCATGGCCAGACCGTTGCGGTTGTCGCCGGGACCGGCGGGTGTCAGGCTGAAGCTGTCGCCGGCGACGGGTGTCGTGCCGCTGAGACTCACCGACCAGTTACTGCTGGAAGGTGCCGGATAAGGGACGTTGATGCTCATGCCCTCAGTATAGGCACTGGACACAGTGCCGCCGCTGTAGGTAATGGTGAAACTGCTTGGTGGATCATCAAACTTGATGTCAACAGGCTTACCGAAAGCCGTAGCGGGCAGGTTGATGCCTGTACCAGCATCGCTGACTTTCCCTTCGGACACACTCACGTTCCCGGCATTGACGCCAGCATTGGACACATAGGGCGCCGCCAGCGCCAGCCGCCTGGGATCATCGATGGCAACAGCAATTCCCGATCCCGCCTTGCGGGTGGGCTGGACCAGGAAGCTGTCTCCCGTAGCCGGTGCCGCTCCCACAGTCAAGGTCAACCCGTCAAAGCTGATCGTGCCGCCACTGACACTCAAGTCCGAGGGTGTCTTGCCGTCGCTCTGGCGCAGCACCTGCCATGCCGACCCATCATACGTTACCCGATAATCCGAGGCCTGCAGCTTGCCGATGTCACTCACCACGGCGCTGCTGATGCTGCCCGTATTGCCGGCCGCACCCTGCACGCCCACCTTCGGCATCGTGAAAATGTTGGCGCCGTTGCCCCCAAGCTGGCCCTCAAGATCCAGCCCGAGCGCCTGCTGGTCGTTCATGCTGCTAGCGACACCAACTGCAATTCGGCCCAGGGCATTACGGGCCGGGTCGAGACTTTCGTTGCGAAAGCGCAGCAGGCCGCCGACCGTGCCACTGGTCAGCTGCTTCGAGATCACGCTGCCACTCTTTTCATAGGCCACTTCAAGACGCAGGGGGTCGAGCGGGTCCTGTACCGTGGTGAGTGCACTGTACTTCGCGCCGGCCACCAGGGTCTGGCCGGTGCCAATGAAGACATTCACCTGGCCGTTGTCCTGCGGCACGACGGTCACCCCGACCTCCTTGCCAAGATCGGCAATGAGCTGGTCGCGCTGATCGAGCAGGTCATTGGGCTGCTGCGCCGGGTTGCCGCCCTGCATATCCAGAATGCGACGGTTCAGGTCCGCCAGCTCAGCGGCCAGGGTGTTGATGGTGCTGACATGATCCTGCAACTGCGTGTTGACGCCATTGGCCATGTCCTGCATCCGGCCATCCAGGGCATTGAAGCGATTGGCAAGCACCTCGGCATTGCTGATCAGGGCCTGACGCTCGGGGATGCCGGCAGGGTTGTTGCTGGCCGCCTGCACCGCCGCGAAAAAGTCATTGAGTGCCGGGCTGAGACCGGAACCGGGATCGGAGAGCATATTATTGAGCTGGCTCAACTGGGCGTTCATGGTCGAAGCCGCGCCCAGCTTGCCATTGACGTCCCAGAGCTGGCCCTGCAGATAGCTGTCATAGCTGCGCATGACGCCTTCCATCTGCACACCGGAGCCAATGAAGCCGGCGCCCGAGAACTGCGGCGTGCGCGCGCTCTGCAACACACTCTGGCGGCTGTAGCCGGGCGTGTTGACGTTGCTGATGTTGTGCCCGGTGGTCTGCAGGCTGCTTGAGGCGATATTGAGCCCGCCAAGCGCACTGTTGATCAGCGATCCGATGCTCGATGTGGACATGGTTTGATCTCCGACCTGGTTACGGCTTGATGCCCAGGCTGTTCAGAATGGACTGCATGCGGTGCCCCTTGGCCGTGGCCGTGAGTTTCTCGGCATAGCGCGGATCGGTGGCGTAGCCGGCCTTCTGCAGGCCGCGCGCGAAACCGGCAATGTCATCGCCCATGCCAAGCACCTGCTGGTAACGCTTGCTGCCTTGCAATAAGCGTGCATAGTCCTGCACGCCATCGGCGACACTGTCGTATGCACGAAAGGCGGCGCGCTCCATCTGCTGCAAACCCTGGCGAAACTCATGGGTACCGGCCTCGACCTGCCTGCCTGCCCAGCCGCTGGCCTTGATGCCAAAAAGGTTGAAACTCGGCTGATTCTTGCCGTCGCGCGGCACGCTCTTGCCCCAGCCGGTCTCGAGCGCCGCGTGCGCCAGCACCGCCACCGGACTGACACCGAGCGCCTTGGCCGCTTCCCTGGCGGCGGGCAGGATGTCGGCGATGAACTGCTTCGCTCTCTCCAGGGCACCACGCGGGGCCGGGCTGCTGCTCTCGGCGGGCGCGGGCGTATGTGGCGCGATGCGCCGCGCCATGGCTTCGAAACCGGCAGCCGTGCCCTGCACCGGCGGCTTGGCGATCCCCAGTTGGCGCACCAGCATCTCGGCCAGGCCAAATCCGCGCCCCTGGGACAGGTTCTGCGCCAGTTGCTGGTCGAGCATGCCCTGATACATCTTGCCCTCGTTGCTGCTGGTCAGCGGGTTGCCGGGCAGGGTGGCGCGCATGCCCTTGAGCATCTGCTGGGTGAAAAGCGCCTCGAACTGCTGGGCGGCCTTCTTCAGGGCCTGCGGGTCCTGCTGCTGGGCCTGGGTCTGCAGACTGCGTAGTTGCGTGAAATCCAGCACGCTCTGCGTGTCACTGGCGCCCAGCCCCTTCATCAGACCACCTCCAGTTCCGCCTGCAGGGCGCCGGCGAGCTTAAGGGATTGCAGGATGGCGACGAGATCCGTCGGGGTGGCGCCGACGGCGTTCAGGGCGCGCACCACCTGCTCCAGGGTCACGCCGGCGGAAAAGAGCATCAGCCGGCCTTTTTCTTCGCGGGTCTCGATCTGCGTGTTGGGCGTGACCACGGTCTGACCATTGCTGAAGGCTCCGGGCTGGCTCACCTGCGGGTTCTCGCTGATGGTGACCGACAGGTTGCCGTGGGCCACCGCCGCGGGGCGCAGGCGCACGTTCTGGCCGAGCACCACGGTGCCGCTGCGCGCATCGATGACCACCTTCGCCACCGGAATGGCGGACTCCAGTGTCAGATTCTCCAGGGCCGCGATGAAGTTCACCCGCTCGCCCGGTGTAACTGGTGCGCGCACCTCGACCTGGGCGGCGCTCAGAGGCTGGGCGGTGTTGGGACCAAAATTCGCATTCACCGCCTGGGCCAGACGACTGGCGGTGGTGAAATCCGGCGCGTTGAGGCTGAGATTGAGCATCTGCCCCTGCCCCAGCTCCGTGGGCACGCTCTGCTCGACGGTCGCGCCATTGGGGATGCGCGCCGTGCCCAAACTATTGACCTTGACGCTGGCGCCCTGCCCGCTCGCGCCATAACCACCGACGATCAGCGAACCCTGCG
Source organism: Thermithiobacillus plumbiphilus (assembly GCF_038070005.1). NCBI lineage: Bacteria > Pseudomonadati > Pseudomonadota > Acidithiobacillia > Acidithiobacillales > Thermithiobacillaceae > Thermithiobacillus > Thermithiobacillus plumbiphilus. Next base: position 42,462 of record NZ_JBBPCO010000013.1, read on the forward strand.
CCATGGCATAGACCTGGCCGTTGACGCCCTTGAGCGGCGTCATCAGGAGCGTGCCACCGCGCAGGCTGGAGGCATTGCCCAAGGAGGACACCGTGACATCGATACTCTGGCCCGGCCGGGCAAAGGCCGGCAGGCTGGTGGTGACCATCACCGCCGCGACGTTTTTCAGTTGCAGATTGACCGGCGGCAAATTGACACCCATCTGCATCAGCATATTGCGGATGCTCTGCACCGTGAAGGGCGTCTGTGTGGTCTGGTCACCGGTGCCGTCCAGGCCGACAACCAGGCCGTAGCCGATCAACTGATTGGTACGCACGCCCTGGATGCTGGCGATATCCTTGATGCGCTCGGCCTGGGCAATGCCCGGCAGCAGACCCGCCAGCAAGAGACAACTGAAAAACAAGCTGATTCGTGAATACATGATCCTTCCTAAAGCGGCCAGACACTCATGAAGAAGCGCTGCAGCCAACCCATGCGCTGGGATTCGTCGATGGTACCGGAACCCCGGTACTCGATGCGGGCATTGGCCACCTGGGTGGACTGCACGGTATTGTCCGGGCCGATGCTTTCCGGGCGCACCACCCCGGCGAGCCGGATGTACTCGGTCCCCTGATTGATCTGCACGTGCTTCTCGCCACTGATCACCAGATTGCCGTTTGCCTGTACCTGCACCACCGTTGCAGTAATCGTGCCAATGAAGCTGTTGTTCTGGGCGCTGGCGCCCTTGCCCTCGAACTTGTTGTCGGATGAGGCGCCGAGATTCGGGTTGAACTGCCCGCCGGCGATATTGCCGAAGCCCAGCGGCAAGCCAAACAGCGCCGAAATCTTGTTATCCGTGCTGCTGGAACGGTTCAGCGAAGTACTGGCCTGCTTGCTGGCGCTGGCCTTCTCGACGATGTTGATGGTCAGCACATCCCCCACCCGCCGCGCACGCCGGTCCTCGAACAGGGCCATGCTGGTCTGGGCCTGATAGATGGCCCCATTGGCCGGCGCCGGCTCGGGATTGGCGGGCAGGGCCGGAAAGGCCAGCGGTTCGGTCGGGCCTTTCGGGGCCGTGGCGCAGCCGGCCAGCACAGCAAAGCTCAGCAGCAAGGCAACCAGAAACCATCGCGCAGCGTCATGAACCATGTGAATCAGTCCCTTAGAGATTATTGTTCACGTACTGCAGCATTTCATCGGCAGCCTTCACGGCCTTCGAGTTGATCTCATAGGCGCGCTGGGTGGTGATCATATTGACCATCTCCTCGACGATATTGACGTTGCTGGTCTCCAGGAAACCCTGGTTGATCACGCCCAGGCCATTGCTGCCTGGATTGCCCGTATTGGGCGTACCGGAGGCACCAGTCTCGATGAAGAGATTGTCGCCGATGGCCTGCAGGCCCGCCGGATTGACGAAGGTGGCCATCTGCAAATTGCCGATCTGTATCGGCGTGGCAGTCCCTGCCTGCGTGGCGGATACCGTGCCATCCGTGCCCACGGTAATGCTGGTGACATTGGGCGGAATGGTGATGCCCGGCTGCACGGCATAGCCGCTGGCGGTGACCAGTTGCCCCTGGCTATCGATCTGGAAGCTGCCGTCGCGGGTGTAACCCATCGTGCCATCGGGCCTGAGCACCTGAAAGAAACCATTGCCGTTGATGGCGAGATCCATGCTGTTGCCAGTCTGGGTCAGGTTGCCCTGGGTATGGATTTTTTCAGTGGCCACCGTGCGCACGCCGGTGCCCATCTGCAGGCCCGAGGGGAGTTGCGTCTGCTGGCTTGATTGCGCGCCAGCCTGACGAACATTCTGGTACAGAAGATCCTCGAACACGGCCCGGGCCCGCTTGAAGCCCGTGGTGTTGACGTTGGCAAGATTGTTGGAAATGACGTCCATCTGCTGCTGCTGGGCGTCAAGGCCGGTTTTTGCGATCCAGAGACTGCGAATCATGGGCGTACCCCTTTTAGCCGTTCAGGTTGAGGATCTGGGCCGCATTGCGCGAGTCCTCGCGCGCGGTCTGGATCAGCTTGATCTGGGTTTCGAACTGGCGCGACATGCTGATCATGTCCACCATGGCGCTGACCGGGTTGACGTTGCTGCCTTCGAGCATGCCCTGGGCGAGCGTCACGCCGGCATCCGCCTGGATCGGACCGCCGCTGGCGCGGAACAGTCCATCGGGGCCCTTCCGTAGGCTGGCCTCGGGCGGGTTGACCAGCCGGAGGCGGTCAAACACCACGCTGGCCGAGGCCGGCTGGCCCTGCGGCACGCCAGAGATGGTGCCATCGGCGCCGATGCTCACTGACTGCAGCGGCGGCAGGCTGATCGGGCCGTTGTTGCCCAGCACCGGGCGGCCATCCGCGCTTTCCAGCAATCCACTGGGGCTCAGATGCAGGTTGCCGCTACGGGTCAGGCCCTCGCCGTCCGGGGTCTGAACCGCAATCCAGCCCGGCCCCTTGATGGCGACATCCAGATCCCGTCCGGTCTGCTGCAGCGGGCCCTGCGAGAAGTCCGCCGTCACTTCCTGGGTCACGGCGTAGGCGCGGGTCGGTAGGTTCATGTTGAACACCGGCAGAGCGCGCAGTACATTCTGGTCGGCGCGAAAACCCGTGGTATTGACGTTCGCCAGATTATTGGCGGCCAGCGCCTGCTTCTGCAGGATCTCCCGCGCCCCGGTCATGGCCACATAGATCATCCGGTCCATGGCTTATCTCCCTTAACGCAGGGTCAGGAGGGTCTGGAGAATCTGATCCTCGGTCTTGATGGTCTGGGCATTGGCCTGGTAGGTACGCTGCGCCGTAATCATGGCCACCAGTTCCTCGGTCAGATCGACATTCGAGGCCTCCACCGCGCCCGACTGCAGCAATCCCAGATTCGAGGATCCCGGCGCGCCGGTCAGCGGATCCCCGGAGGCGTAGGTCGCCGCCCAGAGATTGTCGCCGATGTTCTGCAGGCCATTGGGATTGGTGAAGTTGGACAGGGCCACCCGCCCGAGCACCTGCGACTGGCCATTGCTGTAGCGCCCGAAGAGGTTGCCGTCGGCGCCGACATTCAGGCCGCTGAGGCGGCCGCTGGCATTGCCGTCGGCCGTCAAGGTATTGACGCTGAAGGGGCTGTCATAGAAGGTGGAAGAACCCAGATCGAAATCGATGGTGCTGCCTGCCGCGCCACTGCCCCAGCTGCTGACGTTCAGTTTTGCTGTGCCGCCACTTGTCACCTTGCCCTGGTCATCGAATTGCAGGGTGGTGAGCAGGTTTGAAGGAGTAGAGGTGCCGGTGGACGTAGTGCCCGTACCGTCATCCAACTGGTAATACACATTCCACTGTCCATCCGTCGCAGTTTTAACGAAATAAGTCGTCGCCAAATGCGCCACGCCGAGGCTGTCGTAGACCGTCAGCGAGGTCGCATTGTTGTAGCTGTTCGGGTCGTTGGCATCAAAAGTCGTTACCGTAGGGGGAGTCGCCACCGCCGGCAGGTTGACGTTCGCCAGCACGCTGGCGCTGGACTTGGGCGCGATGTCGGCAGTATCGATACGCATGTCACCCAGTTGCCCGGTCACCGTGCCATTGGCCACCTGGTAGCCGGTCAGCCGCGCGCCGCCGTCATTGACGACATATCCTTCCTTGTCGATGCTGAACTGGCCGTTGCGGCTATAGACGTTGCTGCCATTGTCATTGAGGCGAAAAAAGCCGCCGCCGTTGATGGCAATGTCCAGCGGATTGTTGGTGACGTCGATATTGCCTTGGGTGAATTCCGTGGCGATACGCGCCACCTGCACGCCGATACCGGTCTGGCCCATAGTGGGCGCGGTATTGGCAATGGCCGCGGCATAGGAATCTGCAAAGTGTGCATTGGCCTTTTTAAAGCCTACGGTGTTAGCGTTGGAAACATTGTTGCCAATCACGTTGAGATCCGTGGCCGCGGCGTTCAGGCCGCTCAAACCGGTGCGCAGGGACATGTCTTCCTCCTAGATGATTTGTTTTATCTGGCTGAGCGCGACGCGACCCAGGCCATTGCCCAACTCGAGCTTCACGCCCTCGGGCGAGAACAGCACGCTCTGCACCGGCGCCACGCTGAATGCCTCGGCATTCAGCGGCTTGCCACCTGCCAGGGCCTGCACGCTGAAGCTGTAATTGCCGGCTGCCGCCTGTTCGCCGCTTTCCGTCTTGCCGTCCCACTGGAAACTCTGCGTGCCGGCGTCCTGGGCGCCAAGCGTCAAGGTTCTGACGACCTGACCGGCAGCGTCGCGGATGCTCACCGCCACAGAATCCGCGGGCGCTTCGAGCGAAAAGCCCGCGCTTGCCCCCTGACCGGCCGCCAGCGTGAGCTGCGAACCCGGCGCCACCACGCTGCGGCCCATCAGAGATGCCGCCTGCAGGCCCTGGCCCGACTCCATGGCATCCAGCAGTTTCTGATTGCTGACCTGCAACTGCTGGATGCCGGTGGCCGTGCTGAACTGCGCCATTTCCGCCAGAAACTTGCCATTGTCCATGGGCTCCAGGGGGTTCTGGTTGGAAAGCTGGGTGGTCATCAGCTTGAGGAATTCATTCTGGCCGAGCTGTTGCTGCCCGGGCTGGCTGGCCACCGCACTCGTCGTGCCGGCAATGGCACTATTGACACTCTGCACCATCTTCAACTCCTTACTGACCGAGGGTCAGGGTCTTCAAAAGCAGCGTCTTGGCGGCATTCATGACATCGGCGTTGGCTTCATAGGAGCGCGAGGCCGAGATCATGTTCACCATCTCCTCCACCGGATTCACATTCGGCAGGTTCACATAACCCTGGCCGTCGGCTGCCGGATTGTGCGGATCAAATACTCGGCGCAGTGGCGAGCCGTCCTCCACCACGCCCGCCACCCTGACGCCCTCCGCCCCCGCCGGGCTGTTGCCCAGCGCCTGGGCCTGGAAGACCACGTGCCGCGCCCGGTAAGTTTCACCGGTGGAGGACGTGGCGCTGTCGGCATTGGCGAGATTGCTGGACACCACATTCAAACGGTGGGTCTGGGCCGTCATGCCGGAACCGGCGATATCAAAGACCTTGAAAAGCGACATGTTCAGCTCCCTTGAATGGCGGTCAGCAGGGTCTTGATCTTACCGCTCAGAAAATTGACGGCGGCCTGATACTGGATGGCGTTTTCGGAAAAGCGCGCCTGCTCCTCATCGAGATTGACGCTGTTACCATCTATGCCTACCTGGCTGTCGCGGCGGAACAGGGCCTCGCGGGCGAGTGTCTGGATACCCAGCCCCGGCAGGTGTCCCGCCTCGGTGCGTGTCAGATTTACGTCACTGACTCTGCCTGCCTGGGCGCGGCGCATCGCCTTGTCAAAGTCGACATCCACCGCCTTGTAATTGGGGGTGTCGCCATTGGTGATATTGGCTGCCAGCAACTGTTGGCGGTAGGTTCGTACCGACAGCGTGTTCTCCAGAAAGCGGAAATTGTCATCCAGGCCATTTTTCATGTTTTCACCTCGTATCGACCGTTCGACGGAGCTCTTGCATGGATCGTGCCATCTTTCCAGGCCTTGTTCCTGGCGCCAAAGGCCGGTAAGCAGCCCGGCTGCAGCGGCAAACCGGCAAGGGCTTGCCGCCGGGATCCCCTGGAACCGGGTGCCCAGCACATGGAATACATCTTGCTAGTATTTCACCGACATTTTGTTACCGGACTCCTGTAATGACTTCATTTTTATCCCTGTTTGCCCTCGGCCTGCTGCTGATGAGCAGTTCCTCGGCCTGGAGCGCGCCGCAGCAGGATCTGCAGGTAATCGGCAAGCAGGTGGAAGGCTTCGTGCGCCAGGGTTTGCAGGCTCAGGCCGGGCGGCCCGTGATCCGGGTCGGGCCCATCGACAAACGCCTGCAGCTTTCACAATGCCGGGATCTGGAGATACACAATTTCGGGCCTGCCAACCGGGCGGCACGGACCATCCAGGTCCGCTGCCAGGCACCGGCCGCCTGGACGCTCTATGTCCCGGTGAGCGTCAAGCTTATGACAGCGGTGGTGGTCGCCAGCCGCCCGCTGGCCCAGGGCCACACGCTCACTGCCGGCGACCTGCGCCTGAGTGAGCAGGATCTGGGTAGCCTGCCGGCTGGCGTGCTGAGTGACATCAAAATGGCCCTGGGCCAAAAGCTGGCCAGCAACATACCGGCCGGATTTGCCCTGAGACAGGATCTGTTGCGGACGGCGCCAGTGATAAGGCAGGGACAGAGCCTTGCCATGGTGGTGGAGGGAAATGGCATGCGCCTGGTCGCCGAGGGCGAGGCCTTGCAGGATGGCAGGCCGGGGCAGTGGATCAATGCCCGCAACAGCAAGTCTGGCCGGATCGTGAAAGGGATCGTGGAACAGGATGGGCAGCTACGCATTCCGTTCTAGTGAATCGCCATGCTAAAGTTTTGCGCTTGCGTGCCGTAAAGCAGTATAAAAGGAGTGTCAGACATGAAGATTGACAGCAGTGGGTTGTACTCGCCGCAGGTCGGCACAAGCTCGCATCCCCAGGCTACGACTGCAGGTACCGGCAAGGCCGAGCCCCAGAAGCCCGGCACGCCGGGCGATCAGGTGAGCCTGTCGCCGGCGGCCCAGGCCCTGCAGGCCAACCGCGAGGCACCGGTGGATCAGGATCGCGTCAACGCCATCCGCCAGGCCATCGCCAGCGGCCAATATCAGGTGGACTCCGAAAGCCTGGCAAAGAAACTGCTGGCCTATGCCCGCCTTGCCAACGAAGGCTGATCCCCGATGAGCATGAACACGCAGGATTCCCCGCGGCCGGAGTCTGGCAGGCCACAGCTTGCCTCCCGGCTGGTAGATGTCCTGGGCCAGGAAGCGCAATTACTGGACGTACTGCGCACGCTCCTGCTTGCGGAGCAGGAAGGCCTGGCCAGCCTGGCGCCGGACACCCTCGGCTCGCTTGCCAGCGAAAAAAACCGCGTCCTGTCCGAGCTTGCCCACTGTGAAAACAGCCGCGCCGAACTTTCGACGCAACTGTCACCCATGCGTGCAGCATCAAGCAACTGGCCGGAGCACCTGGCCGGGCTCCCTGCCGCCACGCACAAAGCCATTGGGCAGCTATGGTCCGGCATCCTGCAGTGCACGCGGGAGGTCAGCGTCCTCAACCAGCAGAATGGCCAGATCATCGAAACCTCCATGCGCCATGTACGCGGCGCCCTGGAAGTCCTGTGCAGCGGCTCGCCATCCCTCTACAACACCAGCGGCCACAGTGAACTGCCCGCGCCAAGCCGCATGCTGGGCAGCGCCTGAGCATGCTGATCCTGACGCGCAAGCGTGGCGAGGCCATCCGTATCGGTGAACAGATCCGTATCGTCGTCACCCGCATCGACAACAATCAGGTACGTATCGGTATCGAGAGCCCAGCGGAGCTCGCCATCCTGCGCGAGGAAATCTTCGAAACCGTGCGCCGCGAAAACCAGATGGCCCGCAGCGTCAGCTTGAGCCAGCTCGCCGATTTCCTGGACAGAAAAAAGAACACCCCATGAACCGGACCATCGATTCCGCCCAGTTCGGCCCGCTGCAGATCAGCCCCGACCAGATACTCGTCTGCGAGGAGCCCCTGCTCGGCTTTGAACATCTGCGCGAATTCGTGCTGCTGGAGCACCCGCAGTTTCGCCCCTTTACCTGGCTGCAATCCCTGGAATCTCCGGAACTGTGTTTCATTCTGGCTGAAGCCCGTCATTTCGGGCTGCACTATGACCTTGCCAGGTTTGCACCAGGGCAGCAGGGGCTGTCAACACTGCAACTGCGGGTCATGGTGATCCTGCCAGGCAACGAGCATGAGCCCATTCGCGCCCATAAGCTCGGGCCGATCTGGTTTGATGGCGAAAGCCGACGCTTTGGACAGCGCGTGGTGGATGCGACACAGGTGCAGGATGGGGTCTTGAGCCCGGAAAATGGGCAGGACGGCCAGCAGGCAATGCTGCCCTGCATGCTCGTAGAATAATTTACAGACGGCTGCTGCGCAGGATTTCCCGGTCACGCCTGGTGACGTAACGCTGAATGGCGGCATTCATGGCCGGAGCCAGGACACTGAAGCGCCCCCCGACGCGCAGGATCCTGCCGCTCTGGCTTTGCAGCCTGGTCAGTGTGCAGACTTCCAGATCAGTACGGATCAAGGTACCTTCCGGCAGGGTGAACTCGCAGGCAAGCCGCTGGCCTCGTGCAAGTTCATCGCCGATGGTGAAAACGAAGTTCAGACCCAGCCCGCCGGTGCTGATGTCCACCATGTCCCCTTTCAGGATCTGTCCGGAATTTGTCTGAAGCACCACGCGCAAAGGTGCATCCTGGCTGGGGCTGACGCGGAAGTGCTCGCGCCGCTGCAACTGATAGATCCACTGCGGTATGGCAAGCTGAAACAGCAAACCCCGGGCGTCCTGTTCCGCCTCCTGCAGCACGGCTTCGAAGGCTGTCACCATGCCGCGCACCCGCGCAAGTATCCGCGCGCGCCGGCTGACCTGCAACCGGGCATTGCCAGTAGCAGGTAGCAGTTCATCGAGCGCAAAGCGCTTGCGACCTGGATCAACCTCAAGGATGGCCGCGCTGTAAACGGTCTGTTCATCCTCGGCCACGAACACGCTCAGGATGGTCTTTTCATCGGACATTTCCTGCAAAATGGCGCGAATCTTGGCGCCATCCTTGATCAGGAAATCCTCGTTTTGCGAGTCCCCATTGAAAAGACCGAGCTGGTCGAAATTCATCTCCACGGCAGCCTCTGAAACTAGTCGATCACAGGCTGGAGCACGATCGTCTCGTCCCGATCCGGACCAGTCGAAATCATCGCGATCGGGAAACCCGTCAGCGCCTCGATGCGGCGCAGATAGCTGCGGGCATTCTCCGGCAACTCATCCCAGGTGCGCACGCCCTGCGTGCTACCCTCCCAGCCCGGCAGCTCCTCATAGATGGGCTCGCAGGTGGCCACGGCCTCGGCCCCGACCGGCAGCTCGCAATGCTCCACGCCGTCGCAGCGATAACCCACGCCAATGCGGATGCTGCTCAGGCCATCGAGCACATCGAGCTTGGTGATGCAAAGACCCGTCACGCCATTGAGCTGACAGGCCGTTCTGAGCGCGATGGCATCGAACCAGCCGCAACGGCGCGCGCGCCCGGTGGTCGAGCCAAACTCCGCGCCGCGCTCAGCCAGATAGGCCCCGGTGTCATCGAAAAGCTCGGTGGGGAATGGCCCGGAACCGACCCGCGTGGTATAGGCCTTGGTGATGCCGAGCACATAATGGAGCTGGTTCGGGCCAACGCCGCTGCCCGGGCAGGCCGCGCCGGCAATGGTGTTGGAAGAGGTCACGAAAGGATAGGTGCCGTGATCCACATCCAGCAGGGTCCCCTGCGCACCCTCGAAGAGAATGCGCGCGCCGCGCTGGCTCAGGGCATAAAGATGCGCCGGCACATTGGTCACCATGGGCGCGATACGGTCTACCAGGGCCAGGGTCTCGTCGAGGATCTGCTGGAAATCCAGGCGACCGGCTTTGTAATAGTGCTCCAGGACGAAGTTGTGGTATTCGAGCACCTCGCCCAGCTTGGCGGCAAAACGCTCGCGGAAGAAGAGATCACTCACGCGCAGGGCGCGTCGCGCCACCTTGTCCTCATAGGCCGGGCCGATGCCGCGGCCGGTGGTGCCGATCTTGGCATCGCCCTTGAGCCGCTCGCGCGCCAGATCCAGCTCACGGTGATAAGGCAGGATCAGGGGGCAGGCATCGGAAATGCGCAGGCGCGCAGCGGCATCCACGCCAGCCGCCTCCAGCATGTCCAGTTCCTTCATCAAGGCCTGGGGATCGAGCACCACGCCGTTGCCGATGATGCACTCCACACCACGGCGCAGGATACCCGAGGGGATCAGATGGAGCACCGTTTTACGGCCCTGGATCACCAGGGTATGTCCGGCATTGTGCCCTCCCTGGAAGCGCACCACGGCATCACACTTCTCGGTCAGCCAGTCGACGATCTTGCCCTTGCCCTCATCGCCCCACTGAGTACCGATTACCACCACGTTCTTGCTCATAGCATCCTGATCCGATTGACTCGCCATCAAAATCCGGGCTGCCGCCTGGTCACGCTCAGGCGACCGGCACCAGCTCCCACTGACCATTTTTCTCCACCAGGGCCTGCTGGCAGCCGAGCGCGGCCGCCTGTGCCAGGTTTCCGTCGGTGCTGCTGCCCAGCGCATGGATCACGACCTGACCGCTTGCGCGCAGGGCGGCTACCCGCGCGGCCAGGGCGGGGTCGGCCAGGGCCGGCGCCCAGATGCGGGCGGTCTGGTCGTTCTGCACGGGTGCGACCAGCTGCTTGAGATCCAGGCTGAAGCCCGTCGCCGGCCGGCCGCGACCGAAGGCCGCGCCGATGTTGTCATAACGCCCGCCCATGCCGATGGCACTGCCCTGGCCTGGTGTGTAGACCGAAAAAACTGCCCCGGTATGGTAGCGATAGCCACGCAGCTCCGCCAGATCAATCTGAATTTTCAGTGCGGGATGGCGTGCCTGCAAGGACGCCAGAATACTGTCGAGCTCATCCAGGGCATCTGTCACGCCGGTTCCGGACGGCCCGAGGATTGCCCGCGCCTCGGCAAGCGTCCCACAGCCCCCCTGAAGTTGCAGCAAGGCCGCGATCCGCTCTCGCCGCCCAGGCGCAAGCCCGAATCCCTGAAGGGCGGCCAGGAGATCATCGGCCGCCTTGCGCTGCATGGCAAGGTATATGACGCTTTCAGATGCCGGATCCAGGGGCAGATCACCCAGGAGATTCCGGAAGATACCGAGATGTCCCAGATCCAGCACGAGGTCCTCGCAGCCCGCCAGGTATAGGCTTTCGATCATCAGGCTCGCCACCTCGGCATCGGCCGCAGGCCCTGTGGCGCCAAAGAGCTCCGCACCGATCTGGAAAGGCGCGCGGCTGCCGCCATAATGATCGCTGCTGGCGTGCAGCACCGTACCCGCATAGCAAAGGCGATTGGGCTGGTCGGCATGAAAGCGGTGGGCATCGATGCGCGCCACCTGCGGCGTCATGTCGGCGCGCAGACCCAGCATGCGCCCGCTTTCCTGATCCAGCAGGCGCATGGTCTGCAACTGCAGTTCCTGACCGACGCCGGTCAGCAGGGTTTCCAGATGCTCCAGCATCGGCGGGATGACTTGCTGGTATCCCCAACTCCGGTAGAGGTCGAGCAGGCTGCGACGCAGGGATTCGATGCGTTCCGCCCGGGCCGGCAGGATGTCTTCGAAGCCGGCCGGCAACAGCCAGGGTCGGGGATTTTGGGACATATTCATCTTCTCACAGGAGCCGGGACGGGTAACCCGAAAGGCTTACCATTATCCGGCCAAATACAAAAGAAGCAAACCCGCCAGCATGCTGACCAGCCCAAGACTGCGCAACTGGCGGTCGGAAAGCGCGTCCATGAGTTGGCGCATGGCCTCCCGGGCGCCTGCCGGACTGAGGAAGTACGGGATCCCCTCAAGCACCAGCATCAGGGCCAGTGCCTTCAGCAACAGGTTCATGAGGAATCATTTTCCCGGGCCGCGGAGGAAATACCGGAAGAAATCCTTGTCCGGATCAATCACCAGGGTATCCTGCTTGCCGATGCTCTGCTGATAGGCCTGCAGACGGCGATACAGCGAGAAAAACTGCGGGTCGCGACTGAAGGCCTCGGCATAGATGCGCGCCGCCTCGGCATCACCCTGACCCTTGATCTCCTGCGCCTTGCGATAGGCATCCGCCAGGATGAAGGTGCGCTGGCGCTCCGCCTCGGAGCGGATCTGCACGGCGATCTCGGCGCCCCGTGAGCGATATTCCTTGGCCTCGCGGGAACGCTCCGCTTCCATGCGCCGGAATACCGACTGGCTGACCTTCTCGGGCAGATCCACGCGCATGACACGCACATCCACCACGGTGAGGCCGAGATCCCGGGCACGGCGCTCGACAGAGCCGACGATGGTGTTCATCAGGCCGACGCGATCACCACTGACCAGTTGTTCCAGGGTACGGCGACCAAATTCGGCCCGCAGGGCGGAGCGGATCAGGTCCGCAAGCCGGGCATTGGCGTTGGCGACATTGCGCACCCGGGTATAGAACAACAAGGGATTGGTAATCCGCCAGACCGCAAAGGAATCCACCACCACGGTCTTTTTCTCGATGGTCAGATAGGATTCCGGCTCGGCATTGTAGGTGAGCAGGCGATTGTCAAAATACAGCACGTTCTGCACGAACGGCGTTTTGACATGCAGTCCCGCGCTGCGCACCGTATCTATCGGTCGCCCGAACTGCAGCACCAGGGCATTCTGGGTTTCATTGACGGTATAAAGCGCAGAACTGGCCAGCAGGGCGAGTCCGGCCAGAACGATCAGGATCAGGTTGGTCTTGGCTGTCATGTCTAGCGGGCTCCCTGCGGCTGGACCGGCTCGAAATTTTGCACCTGCCCGGCACGGTTCTGTGTGCCTTCGGATGCTGCAGCCGGGTTCTGGGCAGGCTGCGCTTCCTGCTGCTGGCCATTGTCCGCCTGCTGCCTTGGGGGCATCTGCTGCGACTCCTTCAGTTTGTCGAGCGGGAGATAGAGCACGTTGTTGCCACGATTGCTGTCGACGATCACCTTGTTGGCATTGCGCAGGATCTCTTCCATGCTTTCCAGGTACAGCCGCTCGCTGGTGATGCGAGGTGCCTTGCGATACTCGGTCAGGATCTGGCTGAAGCGCGAGGCATCACCCGTGGCCTGCTCGATGCTGCGCTGCTTGTAACCCGCTGCCTCCTCGACGATGCGGACCGCTTCACCGCGAGCGCGGGGCAGCACGTCGTTGGCATAGGCCTCTGCCTCATTGCGGGCACGCTGGAGATCTTCCCGCGCACTCACCACATCCAGGAAGGCGGGCAGGACCTGCTCCGGCGGATTGACGCCCTGCAGACGCACGGCATCCACGATCAGACCCAATTTATAGTGGTCCAGGGTCTGCTGCATCAGGATCTGCACGTTCTGCTCGATCAGGGCGCGCCCTTCGGTCAGCACCTGATCGATCTTGCTGCGGCCCACGACCTGGCGGATCGAGGACTCGGCAACCTGACGCACCAGCGTCTCTGGATCCCGCGAGTTGAAGAGGAAATAAGACGGATTGCTGATGCGAAACTGTACCGCAAAGGCGATGTCGACGATGTTCTCGTCCTGGGTCAGCATCAGCGCTTCATTCGGCATACCGCGCCGGGTAGTGCCGGCGGTGCGGTAGCCGATCTCGATACGACGGCTCTCGGTGACCTTGGGCGTGTAGACCACATCGATCGGGTAAGGCAGATGATAATGCAGGCCCGGCTGCGTGGTATCCACATGGGATCCAAAGCGCAGCACCACCCCTTGCTCGTCAGGACCCACGACATAGATACCGGATGCCAGCCACAGCAGCGCCAGAATGCCAATCACATAAGGCAGGGCACTGCCCAGCCTGGGACCTGTACCACCACTCCCGCCACCCCGGCCGCCAAACAGGCCCTCGAATTGCCTGCGGATCTTCTCCATCCAGGCACCCAGGTCATTATTGGACTTCGGCGGTGTACGTTTTCCCCAGGGATTATAGTCATTTCCCTTGTCTGGGTCGCTCCAGGGCATCAAAAGCTCCTTTTCTGGACCATTCATGGCCGGCGGGGCAAACAAACCCGCCATTCTAAGTGCCCTTACATCAACTGGCAACATTGCGCGCGCCGCACCCTGGACAGGTGCGGCGCGCATTACTGCTGGATTGGAAAGATTCGTCTTTTATTATATAGCTATCATATAGCGTTTTCGCGGTCTGCCAGCCGGGTCAGGGTGTTCCGTCCACCTGCCTGCCATGTAGCCCCTGCTGCTGAAACCGCCCCCAGATGGCGCTGTCGAGTTCGACTGAGAGTGAGATCCCACCCTGATCGTCGATGTCCTCCTCGAGGACCTGTCCGTGGGCATAGAGCCGCGCCCGCCAGACGCCGTCGCCAGGCTCGAGATCCACGCAGACGCGGACCTTCTCATGACGCAGATGCTGTCCGATGGCGTCGATCAGCAGATCCGTGCCTTCGCCGGTCCAGGCCGACAGCCAGACCTGCCTTGGCAGGCCAGCTTCGTCCAGTTGCATCCCGGGATCCTGATCAACGGCGTCGATCTTGTTATACACGAGAATGGTCGGCAGGTCCTCGGCGCCGATCTCCCGGAGCACGGCATCCACCTGCCGGATCTGGTCGCCGTGCTCGGGACTGGAAAAATCCACGACGTGCAGGAGCAGATCGGCAGCCGCCACCTCTTCAAGCGTGGCCCGGAAGGCGGCCACCAGCTGATGCGGCAGGTGGCGCACGAAGCCCACGGTATCGGTCAGCACCACCGCTTCACCAGTGGGCAGCATCAGGCGCCGCATGGTCGGATCCAGCGTGGCAAAGAGCTGGTTGGCAGCGAATACTTCAGACTGCGTCAGCCGATTGAACAGGGTGGATTTGCCGGCATTGGTGTACCCAACCAGCGAGATGGTGCGGATGGGCGCACGCTGGCGCGCACGCCGGCGCAGTGCCCGCCCGGCCCGCACCTTTTCCAGACGCTGCTTGAGGGTATGGATGCGCTGGCGCAGGATGCGCCGGTCCAGTTCGAGCTGGGTTTCACCAGGACCGCGCAGGCCGATACCGCCGCGCTGACGTTCAAGGTGGGTCCAGCCCCGCACCAGGCGGGTGCTGAGATGCTCGAGCTGCGCGAGTTCAACCTGCAACTGGCCCTCATGGGTCCGGGCCCGGCTCGCAAAGATGTCCAGAATCAGGCCGACCCGGTCCAGCACGCGGCAGGACAGGGCGCGTTCGATATTGCGCTCCTGAATGGGCGAGAGCGCGTGATTGAAGATCACGAGATCGGCCTGGGTGCTTTCGACCAGCAGCCGGATTTCCTCGACCTTGCCCGAGCCAACGAAATAGGCGGGATCCGGCCGGCTGCGATTGGCCGAGACCTCGCCCACGATTTCCGCGCCTGCGGACAGGCTCAGTAGTCGGAGTTCCTCGATATCTTCCTGGGCTTCCCGGTACTGATCACCGAGATTGAGATGCACGAGAACCGTGCGGTTTGCTACCTTGGCTTGTTCGCCCAAACCTTACTCCTCGCCGCCTCCGGACTTCTCCGCGTCGCTTGGCGCGGGCAAGCGCACATCTCGGCTGGGTACGACCGTGGAAATGGCGTGCTTGTACACCATCTGACTGACGGAATTGCGCAACAAAACGACAAACTGGTCGAAGGATTCGATATAACCCTGCAGCTTGATGCCGTTGACAAGATAAATGGATACCGGCACATGCTCCCGACGCAGCAGATTCAGGAAGGGGTCCTGCAGCATTTGTCCTTTCGCAGCCATTTTTAGATGATCTCCTCTTTTTTAATTTTGGCCAAGTGAATCGCTGCCAAGAAAAGGTACGCACGGTAGAGCGCCGACACTGCCTTGGGCAAGTCTAGCAAATTTTGCATGCTGAACCTATTCCCCTAAAAGGCTTATGCTGTGCCGGATTTTTCGGTTTCTCGATGAAACTGGCGAATGCGCCGGGCCACCTGTTCCGCGATTTGGACAGACATGCTGGTGTCCAGCAGTTCACAGCCGGTTTCACCACGCAACCAGGTCAGCTGACGCTTGGCCAGTTGCCGGGTAGCCTGCAGGGCGGCCGCCAGTGCCGCATCCAGAGACATCTCGCCCCGGCACCAGGCAAGTAGCTGTCTGTATCCGACAGCGCGCATGGCCGGAAGTTCAGGATCCAGCCCCTGGCGCCAGAGCCTTTGCACCTCTTCGGGAAAGC
The DNA here is from genome assembly GCF_038070005.1 of Thermithiobacillus plumbiphilus. Taxonomy (NCBI): domain Bacteria; kingdom Pseudomonadati; phylum Pseudomonadota; class Acidithiobacillia; order Acidithiobacillales; family Thermithiobacillaceae; genus Thermithiobacillus; species Thermithiobacillus plumbiphilus. Next base: position 58,198 of record NZ_JBBPCO010000013.1, read on the forward strand.
CATTGCTCGACATCTGCGCCAGGCGTCTGCCAATCCGCTCGTAAAGCAGGTCTCTGGGCGGTGCAAGCACCAGCTTGAGATAGCGGTAATCGGCCCGGTCCCCGCCCGGTCGCTGCTGCCAGGCGCTCAGCGGCCGGCCCGTGGCCTGCCAGACTTCCAGCGCCCGGGTGATGCGCTGGCTGTCATTGGGATGGATCCTGGACGCAGCCAGGGGATCATGTCTGGCGAGTTCCGTGTGCAAGGCCCTTGCGCCTTCCAGAGCGAGGCGCCGGCGCAGCTGGTCGCGCAGGGCTGCCGGGATGGGCGGGATCTCGATCAGCCCCTGCTCCAGGGCCCGGAAATAGAGGCCTGTGCCGCCCACCAGCAGGGGGATTCGTCCGCGCGCCCGCGTCGCGGCCATGCAGGCCAGGGCATCGCGACGGAAATCGCCCGCGCAATAGTTTTCGGAAGGATCACGGATGTCGATCAGGGCATGGGGATAACTCTGTCGCAAAGCCGGATCGGGCTTGGCGGTACCGATGTCCATGCCGCGATAGACCAGGGCCGAGTCCACGCTGATGATGTCGACCGGCAGACGATCCGCCAGAGCAATGGCGAGATCGGTCTTGCCGCTGGCGGTTGGGCCCATGAGAAAGATGGCGGGGTAAGCGGCAGTCATGGATGGCGGAAGCCGGCGAGGCTCATCTGCCGCGCAGGAAGAGCCGGTCCATTTCATCGAGGCTCATCTGCACGTAGGTCGGACGCCCATGATTGCACTGGCCGGCACGCGGGGTTTGTTCCACCTGGCGCAGCAGGGCGTTCATTTCTTCCAGGCTCAAGGGGTGATTGGCCTTGATGGCCGCCTTGCAGGCGATGTTGCCAAGCAGAGCATGGATGCACTCCTCGGTGTGACGGCTGCTGCCGAGTTCGCGCAGATCGTCCAGAAAGACCTGGAAGAGTGGACCGAGATCGCGCCCCGAGAGCAGGCGCGGCATGCTGCGCACCACCAGGGTCTGAGGCCCGAGCGCGCTGCAGTCGAAACCGTTTTCCCGGAATGCCGACTGATGGGCTTCCCAGACCTGCATCTGGGCAGGGCTCAGGGTCAGCTGTACCGGGATCAGCAAGGCCTGCACCGATTGCCCGGTCCCCAGTTGCTGCTTGAGTTCTTCATAGAGCACCCGCTCGTGCGCCGCATGCTGATCCACCAGCACCAGCCCCTGGTCGTTCTCCGCGAGGATGAAACGGCCGGCAACCTGGCCGATGGCCCGCCCCAGGGCGTGTTGCCCGATATCGGCAGGCATTGGCCCTGATGGCTGCTCCGGAACGAGGCTTGCGGCCGGTGCAATGGCCGGGGCCACCAGCGCCGCCCAGTAATCGGCGCCCGGTTCGCGCAGGGGCAATGCCCCCTGCCCCCTTGCAGGTGCGGGACGGGCGGAGGACAACGGCAGATCTGGCTTGAAGGCTGGCGCCTCATTGTTTTCCCTGGGCGCCGGCTCCGGTATCGGGGTCGCTGAAGGACGGTACTCACCCAGCACCTGGTACAGGGTGCGATACAGGAAATCATGCACCAGCCGCGCCTCGCGAAAGCGCACTTCCTGCTTGGCGGGATGCACGTTCACGTCCACGCTGGCGGGGTCGAGGCACAGGTACAGCACAAAGGCCGGGTGTCGGCCCTTGAATAGCACGTCACTGAAGGCCTGGCGCACGGCATGGGCGACCGTCTTGTCACGCACCGGCCGGCCATTGACGAAAAAGTGCTGCGCAGCGGTATTGGCGCGATTGAAGTTGGGCAGGCCCACCCAGCCTTCCAGACGCAAGCCGAGATGCTCGTGCTCGACATAGAGCGAGTTTTCCAGGAAACCTTCCCCGAGGATCTCCGCCACGCGCTGATGCCGGGCCTGGGCATCCAGTGCCGGCGGGAGACGCCAGACGCTGCGCTCCGCGGACTGAAACCGGAATTCCACGTCAAAGCGCGCCAGCGCGGCAGCCCGCACCACATCCTGAACGTGGAAAAGCTCGGTACGCTCGCCCTTGAGAAACTTGCGACGCGCCGGTGTGTTGAAAAACAGATCCCGCACCTCGACCGTGGTTCCCGCTGGGTGGGCCGCCGGTGCAAGCTCTCCGCTTTCACCGCCGGACACGCTGATCTGCCAGGCCTGTTCCGTTCCCGTCTCGCGGCTGGTGAGTTGCAGTCGCGCCACCGAGGCGATGGCGGGCAGCGCCTCGCCCCGAAAGCCAAAACTCTCCACCTGCTCCAGCTCCTCCAGGCTGCGGATCTTGCTGGTGGCATGGCGGGCAAGGCAAAGCGCCAGATCATCCGGCGCGATCCCGTGGCCGTCATCGCGGATGCGGATGCGCCGCAAGCCGCTTTCCTCGAGCAGGATTTCCACGCGGCGGGCACCGGCATCCAGGCTGTTTTCCAGCAGCTCCTTGACTACCGAGGCGGGCCGGTCGACTACCTCGCCAGCGGCAATCTGGTTGATGAGCAGGGCTGGCAGGAGCTGCACCCGGGATGCGGGCATGGGAAACTCCTTCAGGGCAGGACGAGCTGCTGTCCGGCCAGGAGGCGACCGGATTTCAGCGAATTGATCTTGCGCAGTTTTTCGAGGCTGACGTCGTAAAGTCGTGAAATGCCCGTCAGGGTTTCACCCGACTTAACCCGATGTATACGGCTGGCGGTCGAATCTTCCTGCTGGCGGCCACTGGTCGCCGGCTTCTCATCCGGCTCCCGGGACACCAGCTTGGTCGGTGGCACGATGACAGGCCTGCTGTTGCGGGCCATGTACTGGCTGATGCCGCTGAAGATGGCGTCCGCCAGTTGCGTTTGATACTTGCTGCTGTTGAGCAGGCGTTCCTCTTCGGGATTGGTGATGAACCCGGTTTCCACCAGAATGGACGGCACGTCCGGCGACTTGAGCACGACAAAGCCTGCCTGGCCAAAGTCGTCACGGTGCAGCCTGGTGAGTTTTTCGAGATTGCCCAGCACATTGGTTGCCAGGACCTGACTGTCGCTGATCGTCGCGGTCTGGGAGAGATCCAGCAGCACCGAAGCCAGCATGTTGTCCTTGTCGGCAATGCGGATGCCACCGACGAGGTCAGCCTGGTTTTCCTTGTTGGCAAGCATGGCTGCCGCCTGGTCACTTGCCCCCTTCGGGCTGAGGGTATACACGCTGGCGCCGCGCGCGGATGCGCCTATCGAAGCATCGGCATGGATGGACACGAAGATGTCCGCCTTGACCTGGCGGGCACGCTTGGTGCGATCCCAGAGCGTCACGAAATGATCCCCGTCCCGGGTCAGGAAGGCCCGCATGCCCGGGGTCTTGTTGATGCGCCGCGCCAGGGCCCGCGCGATGGCCAGGGTCACGTTCTTCTCGTATGTGCCGTCGGGACCGATGGCGCCAGGGTCCTCGCCCCCATGCCCGGCGTCCACGGCCACCAGCCAGCTGCGCCCGGACATGGAAGATGGCAAGGGCATGGGATCGCCCCGTTCCTTGTCCTGCCACAGGGCGTGAACTCCCGTCGCACTACTGTCTGACATGGCAGCGCGGCCCAGCGGGGTCGTAGGTGGTGCCAGATCAATCACCAGACGGTGGCTATAAGGCCCCATGGGCTTGAGCAGAAAGGCCGATACCTGCACGGGCATCATCGTGTCCAGGGCCAGGCTGACATCCTCATTCTGCAGTTGCACGCGGCGAATGGCCCGGAGATAGCGATTGTCGCCGGCCAGCTCGGGTGTTTTCGAAAGCAGCAGGGCGTTTTTCAGGGTGACGAGGACCTGGCCATCGTGCTGCTCCCAGCTGAAATGCACCGGGGCCGCCAGATCGAAGACCAGCCGCGCCTTGTCGGGGCTGGCCCAGAAGCGCGCACCCCGGACCTCCACCGGCCCGGCAATGCTCTCGGTGCAGCAAAACAGGCTGTAGGTGATCAGCAGGAAAATGAGATATATCGATTTGGTCATCAGTCGTCCCCCGGCAGGCAGGCGCGGCCTCTTTCGCTGGCATGGAACAGGGTGATCCGGTGATCGGGCAGACACAGTTCCAGAGACAAGTGCAAGTCCGGGGCTGGCAACAGCCCGGCGGCGCGTTCCGGCCACTCAACAAGACAAAGCGACTGGCTGGAAAGATAGTCACGGAAGCCCATCATGTCCAGTTCCTCCGGATCCTCCAGGCGATACAGGTCAAAGTGATAGGCCGGTCCGCGGGCAGTCTCATAGGACTCGACCAGGGTATAGGTCGGGCTCTTGGTGCGGCCCGCATGGCCATAACCCGCCAGAATGCCGCTTGCCAGGGTGGTCTTGCCGGCGCCAAGATCACCGCTGAGATATACCAGGGTACCAGGCTTTAGCGCCTGCCCGAGGGTCTTGCCCCATTCACGCATGAGTTCGGGGCTGGGAATGTCCCAGTGCATCAGCCGCGAGATCGCTGGATCAGCTCACGCAGCACATCCGAGCGCGTGACGATCCCTAGCAGCCGATTCTCGCCATCGACCACCGGCAGGGCATGGATATGGCTGTGGGCGAGTTTCTCGGCAACATCATCGGCACTCTCCTCGGGCCTTGCGGTCACGACTTCGGTGCTGGCCAGTTCCAGCGCTGTCGAGGCCGTAGCCTTGCGCAGTTCGTGGGCAAACTCCTGAAAGCCTCCCAGGGGAATGAAGCTGTCCAGCAGGGTGAACACGGTCGGCAGATGGACCTTGCGTCGGGCATCGATGAGATCCTCCTGGCTGATGATCCCCTGCAGGCGCCCTTGCTCATCGACCACCGGCACACTGTGATGCCGGGTCTCCAGAAAGACCTTGGCAACGGTATCCACGCTGTCGTTTGCATTCACGCTGACCACATTGCTGCTCATGATGTCCTGGGCGCAAGCCATGCCTGTTCTCCTGTCGCTTGAACTACGAGGTAACGTGGTCGATCGCCCGCAGGATGACTTCCATCATCCGCTCGATCTCGGCCAGGCTGATGCTCAGAGGCGGCATCAAGACCAGGGTGTCTCCCAGGGGGCGCGTATAGACACCTGCCTCGACTGCCGCGCGCGAAATGGCGTATTCGACCCGGTCACCATAAGGATAGGCCGCTCCGGCGGTTTTGTCCGCGACGATCTCGATACCAATCATCAGACCCTTTTGACGCAGCGCGCCGACATGCGGGTGATCCCAAAGCGGCATCAGCCTTTCCTGAAGATACTGGATTTTTTCGGGGAGTCCGGCAAGTACCTGATCATCCTCAAAAATGCCGAGGTTCTCCAGGGCCACCGCGCAGGCCAGCGGATTCCCGGTAAAGGTGTGCCCGTGATAGAACTGGCGCGTATCGCCGAAGGCGCCGAGGAATGCCTCATAGACCCGGTTGCTGGCGAGGGTGGCCGCCAGCGGCAGATAGCCGCCCGACAGCCCCTTGCCCAGACACATCAGATCCGGGGTGACCTGCTCGTGCTCACAGGCGAACATGCGCCCGGTGCGCCCGAAACCGGTGGCGACCTCATCGAGAATCAGCAATACATCATATTGGTCGCAGAGCTCGCGCGCGCCGCGCAGGATGCCCGCGGGAAAAGGCAGCAGCCCCGCCGCGCCCTGGATGCCGCTTTCCAGCACCAGCGCCGCGATTTCATGGCCGCGCGCCATCAGCGCCTCTTCCAGTTGCGTGAGCCAGGCCGTGGCCGCCGCAGGCTGATCCCAGTCAAGGGGACCGAACATCTCGCGCGCCAGCCCATAGGGACTGGGCAGGCGCGCGGCATGGAACAGCAGCCCCTGATAAACTCCATGGAAAAGGTCCATGCCACCCACGGACACCGCCCCCACCGTGTCGCCGTGATAGGCGTTGTCGAGAGTCAGAAAGTGCTGCTTTTCCGGCCGCCCGACATTGCGCCAGTAGTGAAAGGCCATTTTCACGGCGATTTCCACCGCCTCGGCGCCATCTTCCGAATAGAACACCTTTTCGAGCCCCTTGGGCGCGATCTCGACCAGGCGCTTTGCCAGCAGAATGGCTGGCGGATTACTGGCGCCAAGCGTGGTGCTGTGCGCCACCTTGGCAAGCTGATCAGTGAGCGCGGCATTCAGGCGGGGATGATTGTGCCCATGCACATTGCACCAAAGACTGGAAATGGCATCCAGATAGGCCTTGCCATGCACGTCAAAAAGATAATTGCCCTCGCCGCGCGCGAAGATCAGATTGTCTTCCTGACAATAAACCTGCATCTGGGTGAAGGGATGCCAGAAACAGGATTTGTCCCAGGCGGCAAGCTGGGCGGGATCGATGGCAGGTTCAGTCATGTGGCGCGTAATCCTTGAAAGCAGTGGGCAGAAATTCTATCAGATCGCGTGCCATCAGGCTGGTCTGTCCCAGCCGCTCGGCTGCCAGATCCCCTGCCCGAGCGTGCAAACAAACACCCAGGCAGGCCGCGTCCCAGGGCGCGAGCTGCTGGGCCAGCAGGGCAGCCAGGATGCCGGTGAGCACGTCGCCCGTGCCCCCGCTTGCCATGCCGGGATTGCCGAGCTCGCACTGTCTGACGCGTTCGCCATCACTGATCAGGGTCTGATGGCCCTTGAGAATGCAGATGGCGCGGTAGCGGCGGGCGAGATTCAGCACGGCTGCGGGGCGGTCGGCCTGCACGGATCGGGTGTCAAGGCCCAGCAGACGGGCGGCTTCGCCGGGATGGGGAGTCAGCAGGCGCACCGGGCCGGCGGCAAGCAGCCCGGGCCCCCGGATCGCCAGCAGATTGAGGGCATCGGCATCCAGGACCTGGGGCACTGACAGGGCGACGGCCTCTTCCAGCAGGGTCTGGGCACCCAGACCCTGCCCCATGCCCGGCCCGATGGCGATCACCACGCCCGGACGCGACCAGGAAGAGAGCGTGCCAGGCCAGTCCAGGCTCAGGGCCTCTGGCACCCAGGCGGCGAGATGCATGCGGCTGTCCGGGTGGCAGCCCACGGAGACCAGGCCCGCCCCGGCGCGGTAGGCGGCCCAGGCGCACAGGGCGCTTGCCCCGCCCATGCCACTGGCGCCGCCCAGCACCAGCACGTGACCATGGCTGCCCTTGTGGCTGTCCGGCGCGCGCGCAGGCAGGCCGGGCAAGGACTGCCAGTCCAGCTTTATCGGGGACAGGGATTTATGAGTGTTCGTTTCAGCCATGTGCTTCAGTCACAAATACCCGCCTAGCGGCTACGCGAGGTGTCTTCCTCTGGATAGGCGCTGATCTTGTGCATGCTCAGGTCCGCGCCATCGTACTCCTGTTCCTGGCTGAGCCGCAGCCCGATCAGGCGCTGGATCAAACCGTACACGATATAGCCCGCCAGGGCCGCAATCAACACGCCAAGCAGGGTGCCCAGGAGTTGGGACATGATGCTCACGCCACCGCGTCCGCCCAGCACTTGCTGGCCGAAGATGCCCGCCGCGAGACCACCCCAGACGCCGGCCACGCCATGCAGGGGCCAGACCCCGAGCACGTCATCGATGCGCCAGCGATATTGCTGCAGCTCGAAAACATAGACAAAGAGCGTACCGGCAACAGCGCCAATCGCCAGCGCGCCCAGGGGATGCACCAGATCCGAGCCCGCGCAGATGGCCACCAGGCCCGCCAGGGCGCCGTTATGCACGAAGCCCGGATCATTGCGGCCCATGACGAGCGCTGCTAGCAAGCCACCGACCATGGCCATCAGGGAATTGAGCGCCACCAGACCCAATGCCGCCTCCAGCCGCTGCGCGCTCATCACGTTGAAGCCGAACCAGCCAACGACAAGGATCCAGGAACCCAGTGCCAGAAAGGGAATGTTGGAGGGTGGGATGGCGTGCACCGCGCCATCCTTGCCAAAACGGCCCCGGCGCGGGCCAAGATGGCGAACCGCCATCAGGGCAATCCAGCCGCCCATGGCGTGGACCACCACCGAACCCGCGAAATCATGGAATTGTGCACCAAACAGGCCCTTCAACCAGGCCTGGATGCCAAAATGGGCATTCCAGACGATGCCCTCATAAAAGGGATACACGAGGCCGACGAGCAGGGCGGTTGCAAGCATCTGCGGATAGAACCGGGCACGCTCGGCAATACCGCCGGAAATGATGGCCGGAATGGCCGCCGCGAAGGTCAGGAGAAAGAAAAACTTCACCAGACCATAGCCATTGTCCCCGCGGATCAGGGTGTCGGCGCCATGGAGAAAACTTACCCCATAGGCAATCCAGTAACCGACAAAGAAGTAGGCCAACGTGGACACCCCGAAGTCGGCAATGATCTTCACCAGCGCATTGACCTGATTCTTGCGCCGGACCGTGCCCACCTCCAGGAAAGCGAAGCCGGCGTGCATGGCGAGCACCATGACGGCACCCATGAGCACAAAGAAGACATCCCCGCCGCTGAGGGCAGCCTGCATGTTTGCCATTTTCCACCCAATCCGCCTGCCCGCTCATGGTCGGGCAGCTTACTTATCATTTTCCTGGCTAATCCTCGATGGCACGCCGGCCACTCAGGGCACTGCTGAGTGTGCCGCGATCCACGTACTCCAGTTCCCCGCCGACCGGCACGCCATGGGCGATACGGCTGGCCCGCAGGCCGTGCATGCGCACCAGATCGGCCAGGAAGTGAGCCGTGGCCTCGCCTTCCACGGTCGGATTGGTGGCCAGGATCACTTCCTCGAAACCCTGATCCAGCAGGGCTTCGAAGCGATCGATGCCGAGCGCTTCGGGGCCGATGCCGTCCAGCGGCGAGAGATGCCCCATGAGCACGAAATAAAAACCGTCATAGGTTCCGGTCGCTTCGATGGCTGCGACATCCGCAGGGGTCTCGACCACGCAGAGCAGACGTGGATCGCGCCGGGATGACTGACACAGACCACAAATCGGCGCATCGCTGAGGTTGTTGCAGCGCTGGCAGTGACTGACCGTTTCATCAGCCCGACGCAGGGCCGCGGCCAGTTCCCCCATGGCCGGGCGCTTGCGCTCCAGCAGTGCATAGGCCATGCGCCGGGCGGAGCGTGGCCCGACCCCGGGCAACTGCCGCAGGGCCTGCACCAGTTCCTCGATGGCGGGGACGGTGTAAGCCAAGGTCGCTCCTTAGAAGGGCATGTTCATGCCGGGGATGTTCAGCCCACCGGTCAGACTGGCCATTTTGTCCGCCGCGGTCTTTTCCGCCTGACGCACGGCGTCGTTGAACGCAGCGGCGACGAGATCCTCCAGCATTTCCTGATCACCCTCCTGCAGGAGATTGGGGTCGATGCTGACACGCCGGACATCGTTGCGGCAGGTCATCACCACCTTGACCATGCCGCCACCGGACTGGCCAGTGACTTCCATCTGCGCCAGTTCCTCCTGCGCCTTCTTCATGTCTTCCTGGATCTTCTGGGCCTGCTTCATGATATTGCCCAAGCCGCCTTTCATCATGGTCGCGCTCCATTCATTGGGTGTAGGTTTCTACCGGAGGGTTAGTCCTTCGGTTCCACTTTAACAATGCTGGCCTCGAATGTCTGCAGCATTTCACGTACCAGGGGATCTTCCTGCATGGCCTGCTCCGCCGCAGCCTGCCGCGCCTGGCGGGCCTGTGCCTGACGCCTGGCGGGGGTGTCGCCCTGAGCGCTTTCCATGCGGATCAGCTTCAGTTTTGGCTGCTGTCCCAGATGGCTTTTGAGGGCCTGCTCCAGGGCAGCGCGGAATTTCGGGTTGTCGGCCATGTTCGCGTGCCCCGGCGACAGTGCAATCGTCACCGCCTCGGCCGAGAACTCACGCGCCTCGGCATGTTCCAGCACCGCCTTCCACAAACCCAGGATATCGAGCTGCTGCAGCACCTGTCCCCAGTCCGCCGGACCTGGAGCGGCTGCCGTGGTTGCCGGTGCTGGCGAGGCAGCCACGCGCGGATCCGGAAAGGGGGCCGGGTTTTCGCGCACTGCGGGTACCGCTGCGGACACCGGTGTTACAGCTTCGAAGGGCTTGCCGGAGGGGCTGGGCGAGGCCGTCCTGGCTGGCACATCCTGCCTGGGCCGGGGTGCCGGGGCAGCTATCTCATCCCGACTGACCTGCGGCTGAAAGGCCAGCATGCGCAGCAAAGCCATTTCCAGGCCTACTCGGCCGTCCGGCGCGAGGTGCAGATCCCGCCGGGCCAGCAGGGCAATTTGATAATAGAGTTGCAGATCGGCCGGATTCAGACGCCTAGCCAGATCGGTCAGCCGCTGCGCCTCAGCCAGGTCATCCGCCGGCGCATCGGCAAGGACCTGACGCAAAGCCAGGGCGTGGAGGATGCGTGCGAGGTCTTCCAGGAACAGGGCCGCGTCATAACCGGACTGCAGGATGCCCTCGAGCTGTTCGAACAGGGCACCAGTTTGCCCAGCAGCGAGGGCCTCGACAATGTCAAAGAGTGCTGCGCGCTGGGTCTGGCCCAGCATGGCACCGACCGCATCGCCCTGCACCGCGCCGCCGCCATGGACGATGGCCTGATCCAGCAGGCTCAAGGCATCACGCAGACTGCCGTCGGCTGCCCGCGCAAGCTGGCGCAGGCCCGCGTCATCGAAGGCAAGCGCCTCCGCCTCCAGGATCTGCGCCATGCGCGTGCGGATGAGTTCCGGATCGAGCCGACGCAGATTGAACTGCAGACAGCGCGACAGCACGGTGACCGGCAGCTTTTGCGGGTCGGTGGTCGCCAGCAGGAACTTCACATGCGGGGGTGGTTCTTCGAGGGTCTTCAGGAGGGCATTGAAGCTATGCCCGGAAAGCATGTGCACTTCGTCGATGAGGTAGACCTTGAAGCGCCCGGCCGTTGGGGCATATTGCACGTTGTCGAGCAGTTCCCGGGTATCATCCACCTTGGTGCGGCTGGCGGCATCGACCTCGATGAGATCGACGAAGCGCCCCTCCTCGATCTCACGGCAGGCGGCGCATTCGCCACAGGGCTGGCTGCTGACGCCCCGCTCACAGTTCAGGCATTTGGCAAACAGGCGGGCTATGGTGGTCTTGCCCACCCCGCGGGTGCCGGAAAACAGGAAGGCATGATGCAGGCGCCCGGAGTCCAGGGCATGCGCCAGAGCGCGCACGACATGCTCCTGCCCGACATAGTCCGCGAACCGCTGCGGACGCCATTTGCGCGCTAGGGCCAGATAAGCCGGCATGAGGGGGTACCCGCAAGAAAGGTGGCGGCTCGGACCAGCCACACCCCGGCACATGGATCGGCTGCTGCCGCTGCTCCCTTCCGGGCCTGACGGGGTTCACAACCTACCATTGCGAGGGGACCGGTCTTCGCCGCCATTGATCGCTTAGACCTTAGTAGTTATGCATGGAATTCTGGCGGAGAGGGTGGGATTCGAACCCACGGTACCCTTTTGGAGTACACAGCATTTCCAGTGCTGCACCTTCGGCCGCTCGGTCACCTCTCCAGAACGGAATGGGCGATTATAGGCTGCTTTGGGGGCCGGAGCAAGCCAGATTGGCTTCACTTGACGTACTGCACGAAGACCTCGCCTTCGCGCACCATGCCAAGCTCCATCCTCGCCCGCTCCTCCACGGCGGCAGTCCCGGCGCGCAGGTCCTGCACCTCGGCCAGCAGCCGCTTGTTGCGATCTTCCAGCCGATGATTTTCCGCCTGCTGCAGGGTCAGTTCCTTGCGCAGCGTAAGCACCGTGCGCCAGCTGCCTTCCGCGAACCAGAGCGGATATTGCAGGATCAGCAGTATGGCAAGCAGTGAGGCATTGAGCAGGCGCATGGAACCCGACCGTGATTACAGGGTGGATCGAGGACTGGATTCCCTCAATTTAGCCCAGATTGTAAAAAGCGCTACGCCCGGGATAGACCGCATGACGGCCAAGCTGCTCCTCGATGCGCAGCAACTGGTTGTATTTCGCCAGCCGGTCGGTGCGCGACAGCGAGCCAGTCTTGATCTGGCCGCAGCCGGTCGCCACCGCGATATCGGCAATGGTGGTGTCCTCGCTCTCGCCCGAACGGTGCGAAACCACGGCGGTATAGCGATGCTGCTTGGCCATCTCGATGGCAGCCAGGGTCTCGGTCAGGGTGCCGATCTGGTTGACCTTGATGAGAATGGAGTTGGCGATCCCTTCTTCGATCCCGCGGCGCAGGATACCGGCATTGGTGACGAAAAGGTCATCGCCCACGAGCTGCACCCGCTTGCCCAGACGCTCGGTCAGGAGCTTCCAGCCGGCCCAGTCGTTCTGGTCCATGCCATCCTCGATGGTGATCAGCGGATAGCGATCCACCCAGCCAGCGAGATAATCCACGAATTCGGCAGCGCTCAGACTGCGCTTCTCGCTTTCCAGATGATAGCGGCCATCCTGATAGAACTCGCTCGATGCCACGTCCAGACCCAGCAGCACGTCCTCCCCGGGGCGGAAACCCGCTGCCTCGATGCCTTCCATGATCAGTTCAAGCGCGGCCTCATTGGAAGGCAGGTCCGGAGCAAAGCCGCCCTCATCGCCGACCGTGGTCGCCAGCCCGCGCTTGTGCAGCACTTTCTTCAGGGCATGAAAGACCTCGGTGCCCATGCGCAGGGCCTCGGAAAAGCTTGGGGCGCCGACCGGCAGGATCATGAATTCCTGCATGTCCACGGCATTGTCGGCATGCGCGCCACCGTTGATGATGTTCATCATCGGCACTGGCAGCACCAGGGGCCCGAGGCCACCGATGTAACGATACAGCGGCTGATCCAGCTCGGCGGCGGCGGCGTGGGCGCAGGCCATGGACACCGCCAGCACGGCGTTGGCGCCGAGGCGCGACTTGTTGGGGGTGCCATCCAGATCGATCATGATCTGGTCGATTTCCTGCTGCTCGAAGACTTCGATGCCGAGCAGGGCCTCGCGAATCTCGCCACGCACGTTGGCGACGGCCTGACGCACGCCCTTGCCACCAAATCGCGGCTCATTGTCGCGCAGCTCCACGGCCTCGCGCTCGCCGGTGGAAGCCCCACTCGGGACGATGGCGCGACCGCGAATGCCGCTGTCGAGCAGAATCTCGGCCTCTACCGTCGGGTTGCCTCGGGAATCCAGAACTTCGCGCGCATGAACATCGATAATGGCAGACATGTCAACTCCGCTTGTGGCTTTTCAGGTGAATCGTCTTGGCATCTCGCATCAGGACTGCGGGCCGCCAAGGAGGGAATTTTCCGCAAGTGGCCGGCCCTTGACCGCCTGGTCGATGAGCTGCAGGCTTTCCAGCAACTCGGCCATGCGCCCCAGCGGCCAGGCATTGGGCCCGTCGGACAGGGCGCACTCGGGATTCGGATGGGTTTCCATGAAGATGCCGGAGATGCCGGCGGCCATGGCGGCGCGGGCCAGCACCGGCACGAACTCGCGCTGGCCACCGGACTTCTCGCCCTGGCCACCCGGCAACTGCACGGAATGGGTGGCATCGAAGACCACCGGGCAGCCGGTATCGCGCATCACGGCCAGGGCGCGCATGTCGGAGACAAGATTGTTGTAGCCGAAGGAGACGCCGCGTTCGCAGACCATGATCCGCTCATTGCCGGTGGCGCGCGCCTTGTCCACGACATTCTTCATGTCCCAGGGCGCCAGGAACTGGCCCTTCTTGATGTTCACCGGCTTGCCCGCGGCCGCCACGGCCTGGATGAAATCCGTCTGGCGGCAGAGAAAAGCGGGTGTCTGCAGCACGTCCACCACGGCGGCCACTGGCTCGACCTCATCCTTTTCATGGATATCGGTGAGTACCGGCACGCCGATTTCACGGCGGACCTTGTCGAGGATACGCAATCCCTCATCCATGCCCAGCCCGCGGAAGGACTTCACCGAGGAACGGTTGGCCTTGTCAAAGGAGCTTTTGTAGATGAAGGGAATGCCCAGACGATCGGCAATCTCCTTGAGTTGGCCGGCGGTTTCCAGGGCCAGGCCCTCGGACTCGATGACGCAGGGTCCGGCGATGAGAAAGAAGGGATGCTCGATGCCAACGGGAAAACCACAGAGATGCATCAGGATTGACCTCTTGCGCGCTGGTCCATGGCAGCCTGGACAAAGGCTTCGAAAAGCGGATGGCCATAGCGCGGTGTGCTGGTGAATTCGGGATGGAACTGGCAGGCCAGGAACCAGGGATGATCCGGGATCTCGACCATTTCCACGAGCTGACCATCCTCGGAGGTGCCCGAGATCCGCAGGCCTGCTTCCGTGAGCGGGTCGCGAAAACGGTTGTTGAACTCGAAGCGATGACGATGGCGCTCCAGGACTCGCTCCGCGCCGTACACTCGGGCGGCCAGACTGTCAGCCTGCAGATGGCAGGCCTGCTCGCCAAGGCGCATGCTGCCGCCGAGATTGCCACCGGCCTCGCGATAGGCGATATCGCCTTCGGGCGTGCGCCACTCGGTCATCAGGGCGATCACCGGATTGGGCGTCTCCGGCTCGAACTCGGCACTGGCGGCATCAGCAAGGCCAACGACATTGCGGGCGAACTCCACCACGGCCATCTGCATGCCAAGACAAATCCCGAGATAAGGCACGCCATTCTCGCGGGCGTAGCGGATGGCGGCAATCTTGCCCTCGATGCCGCGGCTGCCAAAGCCCCCCGGCACCAGCACGGCGTCGGCATCGAGCAGGAGGGCCCCGGCGCCCTCCTGCTCGATCTGCTCGGCATCCACGTAGAGCACCCGCAACTTGATGCGCTTGCGGAAACTGGCGTGAATCAGGGCCTCGGACAGCGACTTGTAGGACTCGGTCAGGCCGACATATTTGCCCACCAGCGCAATGCGCACCTCGCCCTGGGGATTGTCCATGGCGTCAACGATGGCTTCCCAGCGGGACAGATCCGGGGCGCCGGTATTCAGACCCAGGCGCTTGACGACGAAATCATCAAAACCTTCTTGATGCAGCAAGAGCGGAATGCGGTAGATGCTGTCGCTGTCCACGGCGGAAATGACAGCACGCTCGGGGACGTTGCAGAAAAGCGCAATCTTGGCGCGGTGGTCGGCGGGCACCGGCCGGTCGCCGCGGCAGAGCACGACATCGGCCTGGATGCCGATTTCGCGCAGGTCGCGCACCGAGTGCTGGGTGGGCTTGGTCTTGATCTCGCCGGCAGAGGCGATGTAGGGCACCAAGGTCAGGTGCACGAACATGGTGTTCTCGCGCCCCTCCTCCACGGCCATCTGCCGGATGGCTTCTAGGAAGGGCTGGGACTCGATGTCGCCGACGGTCCCGCCGATTTCCACCAGCGCCACCTCTGCGCCCTCGGCGCCGAGCTTGATGCGTCGCTTGATCTCATCGGTGATGTGCGGAATGACCTGCACCGTGCCACCGAGATAATCGCCGCGCCGCTCCTTCTCGATCACGGTCTGGTAGACAAGCCCCGTGGTGAAGTTGTTGCGCCGCCCCATGCGCGCGGAGATGAAGCGCTCGTAGTGACCGAGATCGAGATCGGTTTCCGCGCCGTCATGGGTAACGAAGACCTCGCCATGCTGGAACGGGCTCATCGTGCCGGGATCGACATTGATGTAGGGGTCGAGCTTGAGCATGGTGACCTTGAGGCCACGGGCTTCGAGCAAGGCCCCAAGCGATGCGCTGGCAATGCCTTTCCCGAGGGAAGACACTACGCCACCGGTCACGAAGATGTATTTGGTCATGGCTTGACTGATCGCGTAAGACGGAGGGAGGAATGCAGGCGTGAACCTTAGCAGAAAGCCGGCGAAGTCTCAACGCCAGTGGATGATCGCCGACGAGTATACAGCCCGCTGATCTTTTCCTACAATGCCAGCCACTATCTCCAGACAGGATGATGCAATTGTCCAGCGCCGTATCCGCCCTAGCCGGCAGGATGAACCGGAAGTCTCTCGCCCTGCCACGCAGCCTGTTCCTGATCCTCATTGCCATCACGCTGTTCCGCTACGCCTACATCGTCTGGGGGCCGCTGGACCTGGCCCCGGACGAGGCGCATTACTGGGAATGGTCACGACATCTGGATCTCGGCTACTACAGCAAGGGGCCGGTGATTGCCTGGCTGATTGCGCTCGGCACGCAGATCGCCGGCAATACCGAGCTTGGCGTACGGCTGTTCGCACCTCTGATCTCACTCGGGGCATCCCTGCTGGCCTGGCGCTTTGCCAGTCGGCTCTGGGATTCGGTGCAAGCCGGTCTCATCGCCGCCCTGCTGATCACGCTCAGTCCGCTGTTTTTCATTGGTGGCCTGGTGATGACCACCGACGTGCCGATGGTGCTTTGCTGGCTGGCAGCACTCTACGCGACCTGGCATGCCGTAGCGCTGGACAGCCCCCGCGCCTGGTATGCGGCGGGCCTGTTCACCGGCCTGGGCTTGCTGACCAAGCTCAGCATGGGCCTCCTGCCGGCCGCCGTACTGCTTTATTTGATCTGGCAGCCCGCGTTGCGCCACTGGCTGCGCCGCAGGGAGCCCTATCTGGCGGCGCTCATCGCCCTGCTCTGCACCCTGCCCATGCTCTGGTGGAACGCGCAGAACGATTGGGGCACCTTTCTGCATGCCGGCGCGCATGTCGAGGAAGGTCAGGCCAGCATTGGCGACTGGTTCGAGTTCCTGGGTGGCCAGATCGGTATCATCTCACCAGTCCTCTTCTTCCTGGTGGCCATGGGCATCTGGCGGCTCATGCGCCGGCCCGAGCCACGCCCGGGCTTTTACGGCATCATTCTGTGGCCCAGCCTTTTGAGCCTGCTGTTTTTCTTTAGCAAGGCCATGGTCGGCAGCGTCAACGCCAACTGGCCGGTGGCCACCTACACGGGGCTGTTCATCCTGGCGGCGGGACCGCTGAGCGAGCCACGGTTCCGGCGCTGGCTGATGGCGGGCTTTGGGTTGGCCATCCTGAGCCTGGCGATCGTACTCAGCACCGATCTGTTGCGTGATGCGGGCTTGCCTGTCAAACGCAAGCAGGACGCCTCGCACCAGATGCGCGGCTGGGCGCAGATGGCGGACCAGGTGGAGCGCATTCGCCGCAGCACGGGCCCGGCCTTTCTGGTCAGCGGCAGCTATCAGACCGCCTCCAGCCTGGCTTTCTATCTGCCGGATCAAGCACAGGTCTATAACGCCAACTTCGGCGGACGGCGCTTCAATCAGTATGACTTCTGGCCGGACTTTGAAAAGCATCGGGGCGAAAATGCCCTGCTGGTGATGGATGGAGTAAGCAGTGAGCCACCGCCGATCTGGTCATCGCGCTTTGATCGCTGTGAGTCAAAAGGAAGCCATCAATCGATCACCCAGAACGTGAAGTGGCGCGAATTCAGCGTGTTTTTCTGCGAGAACTACCATGGCGGCGAGTGGCCCCGACCCGGAAAGTTCTAACGGGCCCGGGCTGCGTCCCGAAATGCACTGAACAAGGCGGCGAGCTCCGCCAGTTGGTAGTGGGCATTCAAGCCACTGGGGTTGGGCAGCACCCAGATATTGGCATCACCGATGCGCTCTGCCTGCCTGCCGAGTGTTGCCTTGGGCCGGACGAAGGCATGCCGGTAGGCGCCAATGCCAAGCACCGCCAGCCAGCGCGGTCGCCAGCGCTCCACCGTGGCGGCCAGCGCAATCTGCCCCTTCCGTAGTTCTTCCGGGGATAACTCGGCGGCCGTGGCCGTAGCGCGCGCCACGATGTTGGTGATGCCGCAGCCTGCGCGCAGCAGTTCGGATGACTCGGAAGGATGCAACAGCCGGTCGGTAAAGCCCGCCTGATGCAGGGCCGGCCAGAAGCGATTGCCGGGCCGGGCGAAATGCTGCCCCAGGGCTGCTGAATAGAGGCTGGGGTTAATGCCACAGAACAGCACATCGAGCCCCGGCGCGATCACATCGGGTACGGTCTTGTCCTTCGCGGCCAGCAATTGCTGGCTGTCGGGCCGAGCGCCGCCAGCCTTTCTACGCATCACTCACGCGTCGCTTTCCGGCAGCGCTAAGCCTTCGGCCTGCAGCAGTTCGCGCAGGAGACTGGTGGCATAGCTGCCCGCGGGCAGCTGAAACGCCAGCCAGATTCCAGCCGGGCTCGTTTCCATGCGCAGATCAGAGGCCAGTGCCCGCAAGGGTCGGCGCGCCGCGTCCAGCCCCTGTTTGCTGAGTTGCGCGGCCCACTCCAGGCCATCACGGGCGAAGGGCTCGGGGCCCTGCCAGGCTGCCAGGGCTTCGGTTTCGATGCTGGTAGCCAGACCCACTGCTTGCAGGCCTCCCCGGCCGCACAGCGGGCCGCTCGGGTGGACATCCAGATCAGCAGCGCGCCGATTCAGCTCCGGCAGCTCTTCAGGGGTGGCCAGGAACATGCTCCGGCTGCCTTCGAGCATGACCAGCTCGCCGGGCAGGATCTGGTCCCAGTTGCCTGCGCGAATCCGGGCTTCCAGCACGGCATTGAACAGCACACTGCGGGCGGCGGAGAGATAGATCCCGCGCAGATGCCGGTCGCGGGGGCGAAAGCTGCCAGCCAATAATGCTGCCGCCTTTTCGACATTACCCTGACCAAAGCCGAAGCGCTGCTCACCGAAGAAGTTTGGGAAACCACCAGTGCCGATACGCGCCAGGCGCTCGGCAAGCATCGCAGGATCACCGCGCAATTCGCGCAAATGCAATCGAAAGCAGTTGCCGGACAGAATGCCGCGCTTTATCTTGCGCCGGTGGCGGGTGATCTCCAGCAGCTCGATCTCAGGACCCGCCAGCACCTGCCAGTCTGGCTCTTCTTTGCCGGCGAGATCCACTGTGAAATACTGGGTGGTGACTGCCTGGCGATCCTTGAGCCCGGCGAATCCGACCTGCGATAGCGGCACACCCGCCAGACGCGCCAGACGGCGGGCAGCCTCCTCGGTATTGATGCCGGTTTTCCGCAGCCGAATCCAGGCATGCTGCCCTTCCCCATCGGGCCCAAAGGGCAGTATCTCCTCGACCTGAAAATCCGCGGGCTCCTGGCGGATCAGGGCCGACAGGGCGGGTCCGGGATAGGCATAGGGCATGTTCATTGCGGCAGCAGCAACACGATGGCCTGGGCGGCGATGCCTTCGCCCCGTCCGGTAAAACCCAGATGCTCGGTGGTGGTGGCCTTGATATTGAGCTTCTGCGCCTCCACTGCCAGGTCCCCGGCCAGATGCGCGAGCATCTGCGGGATGTGTGGTGCCAGGCGCGGCCGCTGACAGATCAGCGTGGCATCCAGGTTGGCGAGCTGCCAGCCCCCTGCCCGTACCTTCTGCCAGACATCGCGCAGCAGGATGCGCGAGTCGATGCCCTTGAAGGCCGCGTCGGTATCCGGAAAATGCCGGCCGATGTCGCCTAGACCGGCGGCACCCAGCAGGGCATCGCAGACGGCATGAAGCAGCACGTCGGCATCCGAGTGACCGGCCAGCCCCTGTTCAAAGGGGATCCGGACGCCGCCCAGGATCAGCGGCCTGTCATTCACCAGTGCATGCACATCAAATCCCTGTCCGATTCGCATCTAATTCTCCCCGGCGAGAATGCCGACCAGAATAATGGCCGCCATGTCCATGTCCTCTGACAAAGTGATCTTGAGATTGTCCGTGTGCCCCTGCACCATGCGCGGGTGGCCACCGGCCCTCTCGATGGCACTGGCCTCGTCGGTGATCTCGACACCCTGGCGCAGCGCCGCGCTCAGGGCGGCACGCAGACTACCCAGCCGGAAGGCCTGAGGCGTGAAGGCGCGCCAGAGCTGCTGGCGTGGCACAGTCTCCTGGATCACGCAATTATCCACGCGCTTGAGCGTGTCCGCCACCGGCGCGCCGAGAATGGCGCCCTCGGCGCCGGCATCGAGCGCCTGCAGCAGGGCATCGATATCCGCCTGGCGCAGGCAGGGCCGGGCGGCATCGTGCACCAGTACCCAATCCCTGGGGTCGGCATGGGCGTCCAGGGCCTCCAGGCCGCGCAGCACGGATTGTGCGCGGCTTTCACCACCGACGCAGACCGGCAGCAGCTTGTCCCGGGTGAGGGGCGCCACGTGCTGGGCAACGGCATTCCATTGCGCCTTGTCTGCTGCAGTGGCGACCTGAATGCCGCGCAGGCGCGGATGCAGCCCCAGCCGGTCCAGGGTATGGGCCAGCACCGGTTTGTCCTGCAGCATCAGAAACTGCTTCGGGATAGCCGTACCCATGCGCGAGCCGCTGCCCGCAGCCGGTATCACGGCCCAGACCGGTCGACTGATTTCGGAATCCGACATGCTGGCCTTCTCTCAAGCTCAGAATTGCAAGCATCATCCGGAATTCGGCCGGCGTAGTCAAAGCCCCTGTCACGGGATAGAATTGCCCCCTTCCACGAGGTCTGATATATGAATGATACGTCTAGCGCCCTGCAGCTTCCCCCAGCTCCTGCAGCAGGGCAGCGGGTCCTGCTGGGTGGCATGCACGGCAGTGCTGCGGCGCTCGTCATCGCGCAGGTTGCCCTGGCCTGGCAACGCCCCTTGCTGGTGATCGCCCGCTCGGCGATCGAGCTGCGGCAACTCGAAACGGAGCTGCGTTTCTTTGGCGCCGGTTCGGAAGATCTCCCCATTCTCGCCTTTCCGGATCGGGAAATCCTGCCCTATGATCTCTTTTCGCCGCCCGCGGATCTGACCGCGCAGCGGCTCGCGGCGCTTTACGCCATGCCCGGTATGCAGCGCGGCATCATCCTGACCGTGCTGTCCGCCGCCGCCCAGGTCCTGCCACCGCGCAGCTTTCTTGATCAGCGCGCCTTCGTATTGGCCAAGGGCGACGTGCTCAAGCCCGAGGCCTTCCGCCTGCGGCTGGTGAATGCCGGTTACCGCCAGGTCAGTCAGGTCAGCGAGGCCGGTGAAATCGCCTGGCGCGGTGGCATCCTCGACATCTTCCCGCCGGGCAGCTCCGCGCCCTATCGGGTGGATCTCTTTGATGACGAGGTCGACAGCATCCGCCGCTTCGACCCCGAGACGCAGATTTCCAGCGGCAGCGTGGAAAGGGTGGAACTGCTGCCAGCCCGCGAGGTCCCGCACGACGAGGCCGGCATCCAGCAGTTTCGCGGCGCCTTTCGCGCTGCTTTTGCCGGCGACCCGCAACGTTGCACCATCTACCGCGATGTCAGCAACGGCATCATCCCGGCCGGCATTGAGTCCTATCTGCCGCTGTTTTTCGAGGAAACCGCCACCCTGTTCGATTACCTGCCCGATAACAGCAGCGTCGTGCTGCACGATGACTGGCATCAGCATTATGAAGGCCTCTGGGCGGAATGGCAGCGGCGCTTCGAGGATCGTCAACACGATAAGCTCCGGCCGGTGCTCGCGCCAGGCAGTCTCACCTTGCCGATGAAGCGTTTCTTTGACTGCGTCGAGAAACGCTCCCGGCTGGCGCTGGCGGAGCAGCAGGAATCACTGCTTGGCGAGCCTGATCGCAGATTGCCGTTTGCCTCACCGCCAGAACTCGGCGTCACGCATGGCCAGGACCCCCTGGGGCATTTGATTGCCTGGCTGGACAGCCTGCCGGAAACCGCGCGGGTACTGATCGCCGCCGAGTCCCGCGGCCGCCGCGAGGCGTTGCAGGAGAGCCTGCGGGTACGGCTGCATGCCGCACGTCCGGCCGAGAACTGGCAGGACTTCGTGCACAGCGAGGCGCGCCTGGCCCTGACCACGGCTCCCCTGGAGCGCGGCCTGCTGCAGCTCGATCCAGGGCACGGCAAGGCTGAGCTCGCCATCGTTTCCGAAGCCCAGCTGTTTGGCAACCGGGTATTTGCCCAGCGACGCCAGCGCAGCCAGCAGAAACGCAATCTCGATACCGTCATTCGCGATCTCGGCGAGCTGAGCGTCGACGACCCCGTGGTGCATGAGGATTATGGCATCGGACGCTTCAAAGGGCTGGCCATGCCCTTTGCCGATCGGGGAGACGCCAACGAATACGTCATGCTCCAGTATGCCGAACAGGATATATTATATCTGCCAATCGCCGCTCTGGACCGCCTGAGCCGCTATATCGGCAATGCCAGCGAAACACCGCCGCTATCCAAGCTGGGCAACGACAACTGGTCCAAAGCCAAGGCCCGCGCCCGCGCCAAGGCCATCGATGCCGCGGCGGAGCTTCTGGACATCCATGCCCGCCGGGCCGCGCGCCAGGGACAGGTGTTTCCGGGCGCGGATGACGCCTACTGGGACTTCGTGTCCGGCTTCCCCTTCGAGGAAACCCCCGACCAGCAGGCAGCCATCGATGCCGTGATCAGCGACATGGTTTCGCCCAACCCCATGGATCGCCTTATCGTCGGTGATGTGGGCTTTGGCAAGACCGAGGTCGCCCTGCGCGCCGCCTTCATCGCGGTCAATGGCGGCGCCCAGGTAGCCCTGCTCGTGCCGACCACCCTGCTGGCCCAGCAGCACTTTGAGAATTTCCGCGACCGATTCGCCGACAGCGGCGTGCGGGTTGAGCTTCTGTCCCGCTTTCGCTCAGCCAAGGAACAAAAAGCCGTGCTGGAGGACCTTGCGCGGGGCACCGTGGACATCGTCATCGGCACCCACCGTCTGCTGCAAAAGGATGTGAAATTCAAGCAGCTCGGGTTGCTCATCCTGGATGAGGAACATCGTTTTGGCGTGCGCCAGAAGGAACGCGTCAAGGAACTGCGCGCCGAGGTGGACATCCTGACCCTTACCGCCACGCCCATCCCCCGCACCCTGAGCATGTCGCTGGCCGGCTTGCGCGATCTCTCCATCATCAGCACGCCCCCGGAGCGGCGCCTGCCGGTCAAGACTGCAGTCACCGTCTGGGACGACACCTTGGTCCGCGAAGCCGTGTTGCGCGAAATTCATCGTGGCGGACAGGTCTATTTTCTGCACAACGAGGTCCAGAGTATCGAACGCATGGCCAAGACGCTCGGCATCTTGGTCCCCGAGGCCAGCGTCCGCATCGCGCATGGTCAGATGAGCGAGAACGAACTCGAAAGCGTCATGCTTGATTTTTATCACCAGCGCTTCAACGTGCTCATGAGCACCACCATCATCGAGTCTGGCATCGACAACCCCCACGCCAACACGATCCTGATCAACCGTGCCGACAAACTGGGCTTGGCGCAACTGCATCAGTTGCGTGGGCGCGTCGGCCGTTCGCACCAGCGTGCCTACGCCTATCTCATCACGCCCGAGCCTGCCGCCATCAGCGCGGATGCCAAAAAGCGCCTTGAAGCCATTCAGTCCCTGGAAGAACTCGGTATCGGCTTTGCACTCGCCAGCCAGGACCTGGAGATCCGCGGTGCGGGCGAGATCCTGGGCGAGGAGCAGAGCGGACGCATTGATGAGGTGGGTTTTGCGCTATATTCAGAACTGCTGAACGAGGCCGTGGAGGCCATTCGCGCCGGGCGTGACCCGCATACCCTATCCGATAGCAAGGGCAGCGGCCCCGAGGTCAACCTCAATATCCCGGCCCTAATCCCGGCGGACTACCTGCCGGACATCAACCTGCGCCTGCAGATGTACAAGCGTATCGCCCAGGCCCGCGATATGGATACCTTGCACGAGCTGCGGGTGGAGATGATCGATCGCTTTGGTCTCCTGCCCGAGCCGGTCAAATCGCTTTTCTGTCAGGCAGAGATCAAGCTCGAATGCATGGCTCTGGGCGTCCAGAAGCTCGATGCCGGTCCCGCGGGCGGGCGCATTCAGTTCCTGCCGCAACCAAAGGTCAAACCCGAAACCGTCATCCGGCTCATCCAGAGCAAATCCAGCGTTTTCCGGCTGGAAGGCCAGGACAAGCTGCGCATCACCCAGGCCCTGCCCGATGGTCTGGCGCGCTGCGAAGCCATCCAGCGCCATCTCGACCAACTGAAGGATTGAGCATGCCGCGCATTCTGATCAATCAACTCGTCCCCGCTCCCCAAGCCGCCAGACTGAATGACGCGCCAGCCGGCCTGAGCCTGCATCCGCTCGGTGAGACCGCCATCGGCGGTGATTTCCTGCGAGTTCTGGAGCTGCGCTTTGATGCCGACCTACGCGCAGTAGCGGCAGAATGGCTGGCGGATGCCGCAGGTGCGCATGCCAGCGAGGATCTGGTCCTGCACACCCTTGCGGTGCATGAAGCCACACCCATGGCGAGACTTGTCTTGCAGGGACATCCCGCCGACGCCCTGCGCCCGGCACTGGATACCCTGCATCTGGCGGGCCTAGCCGCCTGCACGGCGGGACAGTCTGGACAGGACCTGCTGGAAATTCCGCTGGCCGGCGGCGATCCGGACTGGCGCCTGCTGAACCACCAGCTACTGGAAGCCATGGTGGGAGTTGCCGCTGACGTGGCCCTCTGCCCCGCCCACTGGCAGGCCAGCCATTTCGGGCTTTTTCTGAGCGACATGGATTCTACGCTCATCAGCATCGAATGCATTGACGAGCTTGCCGACATGGCCGGCCTGAAACCGCAAGTATCTGCCATCACCGAACGGGCCATGCAGGGTGAACTGGATTTCGCCGCCAGCCTCAAGGCCCGGGTGGCACTGCTGAAGGATCTGCCCGCCAGTATGCTGGAAAGGGTCTACACAGAAAGGCTGCAACTCAATCCGGGCGCGGAAGCGCTGATTCAGGGGCTCAAGGCACAGGGCTGCCGCCTGGGCGTGGTGTCTGGCGGTTTCACTTTTTTCACCGAACGGCTCAAGGAGTACTTAGGCCTTGATTACGCCTTTGCCAATGAACTGGAAATTCAGGACGGACGCCTGACAGGCAAGGTACTCGGGGAGATTGTGGATGCACAGGCCAAAGCCCGCATCCTGGCGCAACTCGCGACCGAACTGGGCCTGCCGCTCTCACGCTGCATCGCGGTCGGCGACGGCGCGAACGACCTGCCCATGCTGAAGCTGGCAGGGCTTGGTGTTGCCTATCATGCCAAACCGGTGGTACAGGCCCAGGCCAACTATAACATCCGCCACGGCGGGCTGGACCGGATATTGCCCCTGACTCGCACCTCTATGGCAGCTTACTAGAGGTAGCATTAAACAGAAAGGTGATCGCTGCAAGAGGGACTGCGGCAGGACTAAAAGCGAACATGGGCCATGGGTGTTTCCTTGTTTTCGGGGACTTTCCACTCAGGAACATGAGCAGATGGAACTCTACTTTGAGGGGCTGCCGTTGGATTCATGCCATGAAGCAAGACATGGTGATACAAACAATCTGCCGTGATAGGCGCCGACCACTGTCTTGGCTGCAATGATGGTCCACATCACGACCAGCATCATAACAAGCGCCATACCCATAATGTCGAAGAAGATCAAGTGTAGTATCGAGCCCAATTTCAAGGTGGCGACGGCATAAACACCCAGCGGAAATGTAAATCCCCACCAGCCAAGATTGAATGGTATTCCAGATCTGAAATAGCGTATCGTAATCAACAGTGTCAACATCATCCACCACAAACCAAATCCCCAGAACAGAAGTCCGCTGATCAGGCCAAAGCCAGCCGCAATATTGCCAAAATTAATCATGCCATGCGCTGCAAAGATCGCCGGAGAATCGCCCCCCATCACCAACATGCCCAAGGCGCCGGTGCCGATCGGCCCCAGTGATAGCCAGGTCGAAGCGGCCATGCTTTCATGCGGCAGCTTATGAAGCGCCATACGCAGCATGAGAATCACCAGCGTGCTCAGGGCAACTGGTACCGAATAGGCCCATAGCACATAGCTGGTAATAAGCGTGATGAATTGCGCGCTGATGTCGGTCAGGTAAGGCGCCAGCAACCCGCCACTGACGGCCGCAACTTCCGCGGCGACCACAGGCAAAAGCCATACGGCCGTCATCTGGTCGATACTATGTTCCTGAAAGGTAAACATCATGAAAGGAATTAAAACGCCAGAGGCCAGGGCCATTGCCACATCGAGCCACCAAAGCATTTCCACCATCGGTATGATGGAAGCGCCCCAGCGTGGTAGTCCAAACAACAAAAATCCATTAATGATGGTTGCCAGCCCCATAGGTATGGTGCCAAAGAACATCGAAACCGTGGAATGGCTGAAAATCTGCTTGGCTTCTTCGAAAAAAAGCAGCCAGCGGCTCGCGTACATCATGCTGAACAATACGAACAGGCCGATGTTCAAGAACCATAACGCCTCTCCAAGATGTTTCAGCCAAGGGACGGTCAAGGGCAATTGCCCCAAGGCCAGCGCCAGAATGCCAGTACCCATAGTCATGGCAAACCAGTTAGGTGTGAACTGTCTGATGGCTTCGATCGGGCTCGATAAAGCCTTCAAAGGATATTTTCCGCTCATGATTGCTACGAGCCTATTTTCGATCATGCCGCATTTCCTATGGAACTGTTGGTGCAACTGATACCCAATATAGGCAATGCGATTTGCCGCAAATCAAGCACAAAACGATTTACGGAAAAACCTCAGTGCTATTTCAAGTTAAGCGATTTCATGGACATTATCAATTACTTGGGCACAGGGACAGGCTTTTGACTCAGAATCCACTTTACCATGATAGTGGCCTGCTCTACTGAAATCTGCGGGTGAGGTGGCATAGGCACGCCACCAGTCAGCGCATTCCAATTACCCGCCCCACCAGCTTGAATCTTCTTTGTCAATTTCGGAACGGCGGACTTGTCGCCTTTATAACGATAAGCAATCCATGAAAATGCTGGACCAACTAATTTTTTATCTACAGAATGGCAGGCCATGCAACCAGCACCCTGCATGAGCTCAGGTGCCCCATCCGCCTGTGCATCGCTCACCGTGAAGACAAGACACGCAAAAGCTGCACCGAAGATCCGAGAACGCTTTCGAAACATTTCTTTCTCCTTTCAGATATGAAAACTTCCACCTTCACTTTACCCCTTGATCTCTTTTATTCCATCTTTCTCCCAAAGCATTTTTTGCTCTGCCTGGCTCTCGTAGAAATTCTGCATTAACACCAACAAAGAGGAAACTCACTACCAGGAGATCAAGCTTGATCTCTTGACTTTATGGTGAACAACAACCTGAATGGCAAAAAACCGTGCCACTCAGTCCGGCATCAATATTTTACCGAACCATAGCCATCATTCTCTATACAGCCTACATTTATGGCTATTTCAACCGGTACATTTCCATGCAGCACCTTATGAATCGGGCACTGGGTTAAAATCCTTCTCAGGATTACCACGTCCGAGCTGGATATCAACTCAGACAGCTCAAGCTCTACGAGAAAATATTTAATTTTCGCAGTCGTATAATCCACCTGCCAGTATATAGCAGCATAAATTTGGCACACCATTTCCCGACGATCTAAAAACCGCCTTGCAAAAAGCAAAAGACAAGAGCCCAAAGCTATGGCCAGATGCTCGACCGGACTTAATACACTGCTCATGGAACTTTCATCCGATTTTTTACAAATACGCTTATATCCTCCGATTTCCTCAGCCACATTGATACAACCATTCCATTCAGTAGCAAAGAAACTTTACCCAAAGAGTCCATGGCTTAAATTTTATCCCAAAAATAGGAAGCAAAAGGCGTAATCATTTTTGATTGACCCTCGAACCTTAGCCAAACATGCAATTATGGCACCATATACGCCTTCAGGTAGTATTATATTTGCGCCACAAGCATCACTCCGAAAATATTAGACTTTTGCAATTCAACTACGTGCCCGCCATCCGTAGCCATATCCAACAAGGATGTTGAAATTACAACTGCATATCAACGATGCGCCGCCAACTCTTAGACCAATGTCACGACGAGTCATATTAATGCTTCTGAGTAACATTTTGTGGCGGAAGCTTTGCTGCCGAAGCCTTCGAAGTTGAAGCTTTAACTCCGTTTTGAACCTTGTTTTGCTGATACATATATGCAGCTATCTCCTTTACTTTATTTTCTGGAATTGGTCCTCCATAAGATTTTCGCATTTTCTCCACTATCGTTTCCCACTCTTTCAGTGTCAAAGATGGCTGCTGATACACCATGCCTGCCGAATGACACATCAAACAGTAAGCATTTGCCAAGTCGGATCCTGGTCCTGGCTTGAACACCTCCTTGCTTGTAGGCAGAGCAACTTCTATTGACTCAAATTGTATATTTTTATCTCTAGCCGAAGTCTTTTCAGCACCATCTTCCACCGAACAACCCAAAACTGTAGAAAATATCAAAATGCAGCCTGATATATTTAAAATACTTGACATGGAGCGATCTCCTTATACGCTGTGCAATATAGTTTTTTCTATGACATTGAGCATATACCCAGTCGGATTCCAGGTTGGTCTTCCTGGTTGCTCCAAGCCATGGGAATTGATGGTTTTAACCATTAGCACTTGGTCAGCACCACGCGGGCCGGCTCTAAAGTGCGTTTCCCATTGGCGAAAACTGTACTTTCCATAATCCTTGCCAAGCGTCGCCGGCTTCCATGTTTTACCACGGTCTGCCGAAAACAATACCTGCTTGACTCCGGCATCGCCCCCGAAAGCAATACCACGCACAGCCATATCACGTTCTGCATGGATCATATCGCCATCTTTAAAGTTGGTAATAAATGATCGAGGCACCATTTTGTTGATAGGAATTTTTTTGTAGTCCTTCTGACCAGGCGCCACACTAGCTCCTGGAGTAGCGGGCATAAGATATGCTGACGTCATCCAGTAATTCTCATCTGGCTTATTGAGAACTTCAATGTCAGAAAGCATCTTTACCCAATAGGTTGAATACCATCCAGGCACAATCAGACGTAGAGGAAATCCATTCAACAATGGCAGCGGCTTTCCATTCATGGCATAGGCAATGATTACCTCATCATCTAGAGCATGATCTACATCCAGAGATTTCATATAGTCCGGAGTACCCGGAACCACACCTTTATCAAGGCCATTGAAACGCACCTGTACTGCTCCAGGATTAATGCCGGATTTTTTCAACACATCCTTCAAGCGCACGCCTGTCCATAAGGCATTCCCCATAGCCCCATTACCCCACTCTGCGCCAGACACTCTCGGTTGAAAGAAACCGCGACTGTTTCCCGAGCACTGATTCACAGCAGCCATTTGAACTGGCTGGAAGTCATGGACAAGTTGTTTCAATGTTAACTCTATAGGCTTTTTAACATGGCCATGCACCTTCAATCGGAATGATTCGACGTCAACCGATGTCGGAATATCTGCCAAATGCCAGCGCACAAAAAAAAGATTATTTGGAGTAAAAATACCTTTATCAAAAACTTCAAATGGCGTTTCCAGCAATGGTGGCCTGGTACGCAATAGAATTAAATTTCCTTTTTGAGGGAAGCTTGCCATTGACCGTTTACCATTGGCAAACGGTAAATTTACGATACCAGCAGCCAGGGAGCTCAATGAATGGCTAAGCAATCCCGCAGTTCCCAGCATGGTTGACATTTGTATAAATTGCCGCCTGCTTATACCTTCTATCAGGCTTCTTTTCTCTATTTCCACATTCATTCTCCTTTGCAGAGTGGGAAACCAATTATCCATGAATATCTGTATCGGCCTATTTCAAGCCACGCCACTTAACTCCATCCCAGTTTAACTCCACTGAGCATCCCTACATATTTATCTCCCTGAGGGCAGTGATGCGTTCGCCGTGATTCCATGCCGGACCACGATTCAATTCTTCTATTGGTAGAACCCAAATAGGAAACTTCATATATTCAATCCTGAATTATTCTTCCGCCGTGTTGGTGAGCTTGCCAAAGTCTCTACCAATCTTTTAATCGCATCATCACTGAACTCACGATCACTTATGATAAGCAGTGTAAGTTGAGAACCCAAAGGCTCAGTACGCCAATACTTTTCGGATACTTCACCTTGATTGCTGCGCAGATGCAATTCCCTTTTCGGCACAGGCAGGAAAAACAAATTTACCTTGCCATTTTGCGGATCGATGAAACGTACATGCTGTGATCGCCACGCTTCCAGTTCACAAACTTTGGCGAACTGGACGGGAATATTTTCAATGGTTCCTTGCAATCCAGTTCTTGCAAACCAGTTCTTCAGCGCTGGATCAGGCTTTCTATATAAGTCATTTTCATGATCAACCTGCGTTACTGCGGCTGTTAATATCGATGGACAATAATTTGCATTAAACCACCCCATGGTCAGCCAGTAAGCCAGAGGCATACCGATAATGAGCATTGCTGCTGCTGCCATTGCAGACCAACTCCAGCCTACGCGATGCCTTATTTTTATTTGCTGATCGAGATCTACATTTATCTGATGCACCAGGTCCTCTGGTACAGCAACTTTTTGCAGTTCTTCTTTTAACCAAGCATCCAAGCAATTAACACCGTTTTCTTTTTCGATATCACTCATCTTCTATCTCCAAAGGTTGGAGGCTCATTTCACTCTGAAACTCATAGGAACTCATGTTCAGCGATTCTAGGGTATCAGCACCCAATAGACCTTTTAATGTATTTCGTGCTCTATTTAGCCGACTCATAACTGTTCCGATAGGCATTTCCAGAACATCAGCCATTTCTTGATAGCTACACCCATCCAAGCAGCGCAAAAGAATGATCTCCTGTTGCCACAATGGCATTTTAGCCATGGCACGTCGCAAGTCCTCGGAACATTCCCAAGCACGTATACTATTGATACCCGCCTGAAAATTTGCGCTCTGCTCATTTCTGATCAGCTCCTTATCCGGCAGGCAACGACAATATGCGCGCCTCAAAATAGTTAATAGCCATGAGCGAATCTTGTTTTTATCCCGCAAACTGTCACGCACCTGCCAGGCCTGATAGAAGCATTCCTGTACAAGGTCTTTAGCCATATCTTCGTCCCTGGTCAGCCAAAGTGCATGACGATATAAACTCGATGAATAGTCTACGATCCAGATCTCAAATTGATCCTTTTGGCGTTTCTTGCCAAGAATGAATTTCATATGTTCTTAGTGCCTTCCCCCACGTTTAGTCCCATCTATCAGCTAGCTCAGTCCGTCCGTTCTTCACACTCTGGTCCTTCCGGCTAGTTGCCCCGGCTGAACCAGCCTTAG